>DASRHD010000427.1:0-7408 GCA_035650695.1 Opitutaceae bacterium | reverse complement strand
CTTCGCTGCTCGTTCTGGAAAAATTACCCTCCTCGTGACGCCGCTGGTCTCGATTCTCATTCCCTGCCATAACGCCGCTCCGTGGCTGGCCCAGACGCTGGATTCCGCCCTAGCCCAGACATGGCCGCATCGCGAAATCATCATGGTGGATGATGGATCAACCGACGGGAGCCTGGCGATCGCGCAACGCTATGAAACACGCGGTGTGCGCGTGCTGACCCAGCCAAATCGCGGAGCGGCCGCGGCGCGTAACCGCGCCCTGATCGAGGCGCGGGGCGATTTCCTCCAATTTCTTGACGCCGACGACCTGATCAGTCCGGACAAGATCACCGCCCAGGTGGCGCTGCTTGCAAACTGTCCGCCTCTCACGCTTGCCACCTGCGCCTGGGGCCGTTTCACCGACGATCCGGCGGCGGCGCGGTTCGTCGATCACATCGTATTCCGTGATTTTACGCCCCTCGACTTTCTCATCCTCGCGGCCCGCACCGGCGCGATGATGCATCCCTCCGCCTGGCTGGTGCCGCGACCCGCGGCCGAACGCGCCGGCCCTTGGGACGAATCCCTTACCCTCAATGATGATGGCGAATATTTCTGTCGCGTGATCCTCGCCAGCGCCGGGATCGCTTTTTCCTCCGGCGGCCGCAGCTACTATCGCTCCGGCCTTCCGGGAAGCCTCAGCCGCCGGCGGGACCCGGCCAGCCGGCAGTCGGTATTTCGTTCCCTGCAATTGATTGAACGCCACCTTCTCGCCCGGGAGGATTCTCCCCGCACGCGCCGCACGGTGGCGAATCATTATCAGCGTTTCATTCATGATTTTTTTCCTTCGTCACCGGAACTCATGCGGACGGCCACCGCCGCCGTCGCCCGGCTGGGTGGATCCGACCTGCTCATGCCTCCGATGGGGCGGCGCACCGCCGCCCTCGCCCGCCTCCTCGGCTGGAAACATGTCTGGCGCCTGAAAAGCTGGCTGAAACGGTGACGATGGCGAAACAATCCCCGGCTTTCCTCCACGCTCTCGACCCACTATGGCGCTGATCCGGATCTATCTCTTCACCTGCCGGCGGCCCTCCCTGCTCCCGCGCGCACTGGCAAGCCTGCGTGCCCAAACGTTCACCGACTGGATTTGTGAGCTGCACAATGACGCCCCGGACGATCCGTTTCCCGCTGAACTCGTCCGACGCGCGTCCGATCCGCGCCTGATCCTTCGTCCTCATGAGCACAATCTCGGGGCGGTGGCCGCTTTCAACCTCGCCTTCGCTCCCGTGTCCGAACGGTTTGTTTCCCTTCTGGAAGATGACAATTGGTGGGAACCGGAATTGCTCGCCCGCCTGGTCGCCGAGCTCGAAGCGCGGCCGGAATGCGAAGTCGCCTGGGCCAACATGCGGCTTTGGCGCGAGGAGACGACCGGAGAGTGGACCGATATGGGCAAAACCATCTGGCCGCCGGTTGACCGGCCGGCGCTGACCCTGGCGTGGCCCCAGCCGCTCCAGCTGGACAGCCCCCTTCACTCCCACGGAGCCATGCTGGTGCGAGCCACGGCAGTGGAACGCCTGCGTGTGCCGCCCATCACGCCGTTGGACATCATCGAACCGTTCCGAGAACGACTTTTCCGCTATCCGCTGGTTTTTCTTCCCGAGCCACTGGCCAACTTTGCCTTGACCCGAAAGACGGCCCGTTCCACCGGAGCTGGCCGATGGCTGGAGAGTCAAACCCTTCAGGCCGCCTCATTTCTCCGGCACGCCGCCCAACTCGACCCCGCTGGCAGGGCGCACTTGTGGCAGACGCGCCGCGAAGCCTCGCCGCCAGCGACCGCGCCGCTCTTCTTCGCCGGACTACTGGAGTGGCGGACCGGCTTCCTCCGCGGTGCTACCATGCGCGACTGGTGGCGTTTTTTTCTCGGTCTCGTCCGCCATCCCTGGCTGGCAGCGCGCACTCTTACTGTCCGCCGCCGCCAATCGGCCTTGTGGGAGGCTCTAGCCCAGGCCACGAGGGAGGCCGGCCGGCGCCCCGGCCTCTCCGCCGATATCGCGGGCGGTCTGCTCGCCTCGCGCAGCGATCTGCGCCGCGCTGTCGATTCCTCATGATCCCCGTTCGGAAACGCATTTTAATCTTCTCCTCGCAGCATCTCTGCCGGAATCCGCGCGTGGTCAAGGAGGCCCGAACGCTCGGTGCCGCTGGCTATGATGTCACCGTTCTCACCCTTTCGACACTTGACCCCTTCGAGCAGATCGACCGCGCGCTGGCGGCGACGCTGCCCATCCGGCGGGTGATCCTCGATCACACGGCGCGCACTCTCGGCGCAAAACTGGACAATCTCCGCCAACGCGGCGGCACATGGATGGCGCGAAAAGCCCTGCGCCGGCTGCGCTGGGAAAGTGCTCAGGCGCTGGGCCCAGCCCGGGCATTGCTGCGCCGCGCGTGCACGATTCCCTCCGATCTCATCATTGCGCATACGGAAATTCCACTCTGGGCCACGGCCGCGCTCATCCGCGCCGGACGGGCGGTGGCGGTCGACATGGAAGACTGGTATTCTCAGGATCTGCTTCCGGAGGATCGCCGCGCGCGGCCGCTCCGGCTTCTGGCCCGGGCGGAAAAGTTCGCGCTCCGACATGGCCGCTACGTCTCGACCACGTCCCAGAGTATGGCGGATGCCCTTGCCGCCGCCTATGAGGCGCCGCCGCCGATTGTCTTGCGCAATGTCTTTCCGCTCCAACCACAATCGCGGCTGGATCGACCCGCGGCGGAGGGTCCGCCGGCGTTCGTCTGGTTTTCCCAGACCGTCGGACCTGGACGCGGTCTGGAGCTGTTCTTCGATGCCTGGAGCCGCACCCGCCACCCCAGCAGGGTGGTTCTGATCGGCGGGGGCGACAGCGCCTATCGGGAAAACCTTCTGGACGAATTGCCGTCTGGCCGCCGCCCGTTGGTCGAGTTTATTCCCTTTCTACCACCCGCCGAACTTCCCGAAAAGCTCTCCGCCTATGACATCGGTCTGGCCTTGGAAGCCAACACGCCGGCAAGCCGCAACCTGACCATCACCAACAAAATTTTTCAGTACCTCAACGCCGGCCTTGCGCTCGTCGCCACCGATACCGCCGGCCAGAGCGAAGTGCTGCGCGCTGCACCTGAGGCCGGTATGGTGATCGTCGCTGGTGCGCGTGATCATCTCGCCCTAAGGCTCGACGAAATGTTGGCCGATCCGGCGCGCCTGCGCGGCATGCAAACGGCCGCACGGCGGGCGGCTGAGACGCAATTTTGCTGGGAACACGAAGCTCCTCGCCTCCTCGCTGCCGTGGCCCGGGCGCTTGATCCCGCCGCCATGGAAAAACCGTAGCCGATGGAACCCAAACGCCTTCTCATCGTAAGTCCGCACTTTCCGCCGATCAACGCGCCCGATATGCAGCGCGCGCGAATGAGCCTGTCCCATTATCGCGCCGCCGGGTGGGAACCGATCGTCCTCACCGTGGATGAGCGCGAACAGGAGGGCGTACGCGAACCGGAGTTGCTCCAATCCATCCCGGCAGACATCGAAGTCAACCGTGCCGGGGCGCTCCCGCTACGGTGGACGCGCCGCCTCGGACTGACCAATCTCGGGCTGCGCGCCTGGCTGCATCTTTTTTTTGCGGGATCGCGGCTGATTCGGCGGCAAAAAATCGATCTGGTTTTTTTCAGCAACACCCAGTTCGTGACTTTCCTGCTCGGACGATTCTGGCGGTGCCGGTTCGGTGTGCCATACGTCATCGACGTTCAGGATCCCTGGCGGACCAATTACTATGAACGACCAAACTCCCGCCGGCCGCCGGGTGGTTGGAAATACCAAGCTGCCCGTGTCATGGCATGGCTCCTCGAGGGACGTTCCTTCCGGCGGGCCGCCGGAGTGATCAGCGTGTCCCCGCAATACCTGCATGACTTTCAAGGCCGCTACTCCTGGTTTGGACGGATTCCCTCGATCGTCCTCGGCTTCGGCGCCAGCCGGGAGGATCGCGAGCTGGCCTCCCGCCTGCCGGCGCCCGCTTACCGCTTTTCGCGGCAGAAGGGTGAACTGCATTTTCTCTATACCGGTGCGTCGGGTCCGATCATGCCGCATGCCCTGACCGTGCTGTTCGACGGGTTGCGCCTTTACCGTCAGCAACGCCCGGATCGAGCCGCCAGGCTGCGGTTCCATTTTCTGGGCACAAGTTATGTCGCGCCCGGCCGGGGAAAAAATTCCGTCCTGCCCTTGGCCGAAAAATATGGCGTGGCCGATCACGTGGCGGAAATTCCCCACCGTCTCGGCCACTTCGAATCCCTCCGCCTGCAAATCGAGGCCGACGTATTATTGCTGCCGGGCTCGAGCGACCTGGCCTATTCGCCTTCCAAGCTTTATGCTTATTATCTCGCCGGCCGGCCCATGCTCGGGCTCGTTTTTCGCCACAGCGTTCTCGAAAAATTGCTCGATGACCTTAATTGCGCCATAATGGTCCGCTTCCGTGAAGATGAAGCCAAGGATGCGGCCCATGCTGCGCTGGGCGCTTTTTTCGATTCGGCGCTGGACGGTTTTCCCCCCGGATCCCTGCCGGCGCGCCACGATGAGTTTTTTAACCGCCATTTCTTGGCTGAAGCGGTGACGCGAAACCAATGCGACTTTTTTGACGGACTTTTGCCTCGAAATGAGTGATCTTACTTCCGCCTCCCCCGAGACTCCGGATCCGGAAGACGTCGTTCCTCCGGATCGCCGGCTTTTTCAGGCCGGGCTTATCCTCCTCGCTCTTACCCTGGGATATTATGCGTTTTACGCACAACAGACCGAGGTGGCCGAGGAACTCTACGCCGGTCTCTTGATCATTGTGTTGGCTGCCCTTCCGGCCCTGATCTGGGCGCGGCGCGCGACATACGAATTTCCAGTTTTCGAAGTGTTCATGCTGACCGGCATTAACATCTATGCGTTGCCCCTGCTCAATCAGCAGAATGAACTGCAAAACTATTCTGAAACGGTGATCCTTCAGGCAGCGGAGGCCGTGCTGCTCTTTCAAATCGTCGCCGTGGTCGTTTACATGCTGACCCGGGGGCGGGCCCGCACCACTCCATTTTGGTCGGCCCAGATCATTTCTCGCGATATAGGGAAGTATCTCGGCTACGGCCTTATCCTGACCACCGTCTATACCGGCATTGCCAATTTCTCCGATTGGATCCCGGCGGAAATGGAAGGAATTTTGCGGGCGGTATTTTATGGAATCGGCATTATCGCCATTTTCATCCAAGGTCGCCGCTGGGGGCAAAATGATCTCACCTTCGGAGAAAAAATATTTTTCACCGTCAATCTCGTTCTTCAGGTCCTGCTTAACTTCACCACGCTGTATTTAATCAACGGCATTTCCATCATCGTTCTGGCCGTGCTCGGATACGTTTCCGGAAGCAAGCGCCTGCCCGTCCTGGCCCTGGCCATCACTCTGCCGATCATTGCCGTCCTGCACAATGGCAAGACCGCCATGCGCACGCAATACTGGCGGGACGATGCCATCGCCAAACCGTCTTTGGCGGAGCTGCCCAATTTTTTTTCCGAATGGTTCCAGCATGGACTGGAGCACCATCCCAAGGCTGGATTGACGGGAAAATTGATCGAGCGAACTTCGCTTTTTCAAATGATCTGCCTGGTGGTGGCAAATACACCCATCCCCCTTCCGTATCTCGACGGTGAAACTTATGAGCAGATTCCCGGACAGTTCGTTCCCCGCCCACTCTGGCCGGAAAAGCCGGTCGGACATATCAGCACCTACACGCTTTCCATTTATTACGGCCTGCAGCGTCCGGAGGACACGGCCAAGACCACCATTGCCTTCGGCCTGCTCGCCGAGGCTTATGCCAATTTCGGGTTCTACGGCGTGGGCTTCCTCGCCGCGCTTTTTGCCTTTGCTCTGAAAAAATACACGGTTTGGGCCAAGGACAGCCCGATTCTTTCTTACGCCGGACTTATTCTCGTGCTGCTCATGGCGTGGTCGTTTCAAACCGAGCTCACCCTTAGCATCTGGCTCAGCTCCCTCGCCCAAGCCATCGTGGCCGTACTCGGCGTACCGTTTGTCCTGCGACATTTTCTGGAGTAAAGATGCCTTTGCCCTCCTCCGCCGTCCCGGCAGTCTCGCCCCCCCCTGTCCGCCTGGCAATCGTCCTATCTCATCCCACGCAATACTACAGTCCGTGGTTTCGCTGGCTGCGCCGGCATACCGCGGTTGAATTCCGCGTCTTTTATCTCTGGAAATTCGGCGTTGAACCCGGCCGCGATCCACAATTTCAAAAAACTTTCGCCTGGGACGTCGATTTGCTGGAGGGCTACGAGAGCGAATTTGTACCCAATGCCGCCCGTGATCCCGGCACCCATCATTTCCGGGGCTTGCGCAATCCCACACTCGGCGCGCACCTCGCCGCCTGGCGACCGGAGGCATTGCTCCTTTTCGGTTATGCTTATGCCAGCCATCTACGCACTCTCCTCTGGGCCCGGCGTCGGCAAATTCCGCTCCTCTTTCGCGGTGACTCCCACTTTCTGGGACGGGCTGCGCCGGGCCAGGGAAAAATGTTCCTGCTCCGCCTGCTTTATCGGCAGTTCGCCGCCGTCACCTATGTCGGCGCGGCCAATCGCGATTACTTCACCGCCGTCGGCGTGCCACCGGAAAAACTTTTTTTTGCGCCCCATGCGGTGGACGAAAAACTTTTCGATCCCGGCCGGCCCGACCATCGGTCCGCCGCCCTCGCCTTGCGCCGTCAGCTCGGCCTGGCGCCAGAAACCCGGGTCCTGCTTTTCGCGGGAAAATTCACCGCCGCCAAACAGCCGCTCGCGCTGCTCAACGCCTTTCTCGCCCTCGACGCACGCGATGCCGCGCTGGTCTTCGTCGGCGACGGCGAGGAAAAATCCGCCCTGCTCGACCGCGTCCGCGCCGTGCCGCCCGGCCGCGTGCATTTTTTGCCCTTCGCCAACCAGAGTGAAATGCCCGCCCGCTACCTCCTCGCCGACCTCTTCGTTCTGCCGTCCCGCGGGGTTTATGAAACTTGGGGGCTGGCGGTGAACGAAGCCATGCAGATGAGCGTGCCCTGCCTGGTCAGCGACCGGGTGGGCTGCCAGCGCGACCTTGTCACCGACGATGAGACCGGCTGGGTCTTCCGCGCCGGGGACGTCGCCCATTTGCAGGCAAAACTCTCCACCGCCTTGAACGCGCCCCCCGCTCAACGGGAGATTATGAAAAAGAACGTCGCCGCCCGGATCGCCGGCTATACCTATGCCCAGGCCACCGAGGGCCTGCTTCGCGCCCTCGCCTCAATCGGCTCAAACCACTGACGCCCGGCCGTCGGAAATGAAAATCTCCATCATCATGGGCTTCTTCCTGCCGGTGCCGCCCGTCGCCGGTGGCGCCACGGAGAAAATCTGGTCACGTCTCGCCCT
>DASRHD010000426.1:0-2424 GCA_035650695.1 Opitutaceae bacterium | reverse complement strand
GCCTCGGCGAGGGTGGTGGCGCGGCTGTAGGAAAAATCGCGCATGGGTTCAGGCGGAGGTTTGGCGCCGCGCCCGCTGAATGGCGGCAAGGATGTTTTGATAGGCGCCACACCGGCAGAGATTGCCGCTCATCGCCTCGCGGACGGAGGCGTCATCGTCGCCGACCGGTTCGTTGAGCAGGCCGACCGCCGAGACGATCTGGCCGGGCGTGCAGGCACCGCATTGGAAGGCGTCGCAGTCGAGGAAGGCCGCCTGCATGGGATGCAGTTCGCCGTTTTTTTCCAGTCCTTCGATGGTGGTGATCTCGTCGCCGTCATGACTGGCGGCGAGGGTGAGGCAGGAGGCCACACGGCGGCCGTTGACCAGCACCGTACAGGAGCCACATTGGCCGTGATCGCAGCCCTTTTTCGTGCCGGGCAGCTGCAGTTGGTCGCGAATCACGTCCAGGAGAACGGCGCGCGGCTCGACGCGGATCAACTGCTTCACCCCGTTCAAGGTGAAACTGAGAGGAATTTTTTCGGAGGAGGTTTCGTTCACGGGATTCGGCTCCGCCTCGCCTGAATCAGCGAGGAGATGGGGCAGGGCGGGTGCGGCCAGGGCCAGCCCGGTCAGTCCCGCGCGCTTGAGAAAGGAACGTCGCGAGACGGTTCCCGGCTCCACCGGACTGGGCGGTACATGCTCATCGGCCATGATCGGCGGGCTGGTTAGTCGCGACCAAACTGGCGCTTCAGCTCGAGCTTGGTCCGCTCGAGGACGGCTTTCTTGCTTTTCGGAAGATTCCGGCCGCCCCGGTTGAGGTAAAAGGTGACCATGGACAAGGCCGAACGGTAGGGATTGGTTTTGCGATGCGTGCTGCTTTCCGCCGAGCGCTTGAGGGAAGCCGCGATTTTTTTCGGATCGGTGCCGGTGAACACGCCCGGCTTGAGGTCCATGGCGTGACTCGTCCGGGTGACGCGGGCGGACCAGCGGCGCGGTTGGCGTCCTTTTTTATGGGTCGTGGCAGTTTTCATGATGGGCAAGCTGCGTCATCGGGAATTGCGCGCAACCGGCCGCGCCATCCGGTCTGCCGGAAAGTTGCACCGGGAAATCCCATGCGCTGCTTCTCCGGCGGGGCGCGGTCGCGGTCCTTCAGCGTACGCTTCCTTCTACCTCCGCCTCCAGGGCCGCCGGCAAGGTCGACGCCGAATTTCCATCCAGCGTCAGCTCCACCTTGATCCAGCCGGGATCGCGCAGGTCGAACGCGCGGTAGGCGTCGATCGCGGAAGTCAGCGGCTCGCGCTGGGTCAACACCTGGAGGGGATCGATCCGGCCGGCCCGCACATAGCCGAGCAGATCGGGAATATACCGGCGGTGATTGCAATTGCCCATGTTGATCGTGAGGTTGCGATTCATCGCCTCGCCGATGGGAAAATGGCGGGCGGACAGCGGGTACACCCCAATGATGCCCAGCGTCCCCGCCTTGGCGACAGCCGCCACCGCCCATTGCAAGACCTGCGAAGGACCGTCGCCCGGCATCCAGTTTTTTCCCTGCGGGCGCTGACGCGGCGCAATCATTTTCACCTCTTGTTTGAACTCCTCTTGCTGGGCGCGCGCCTTTTCCGCCGCCGGCCCCGCGTGCGGCTGCATCGCGTCGACGCCCACGGCATCGATCGCCCGGTCCACGCCGATGCCGCCGGTCAGGTGGCGGATCGCCTCCACCGGATCCTCGGCATTGAAATCGATCACCTCGGCGCCCTGGGCACGGGCCATTTCCAGGCGCGAAGGAACTGTATCGACGGCGAGGACGCGTCCGGCGCCGAGAAGCAGCGCGCTGGCGATGGCGAACTGGCCGACCGGCCCGCAGCCGAAGACCGCCACGGTGCCGCCCGGTGTGATTTCCGCCAGCTTGGCGCCGAAGTAGGCGGTGGGAAAAATATCGGAGACGAGGATGGCCTGATCGTCGCTGATTTCTTCCGGCAGTTTGACCAGGCCGACATTGGCGAATGGAATCCGGGCGTACTCCGCCTGCAGGCCGTCGAAGGGACCGCTGTCCTTCGGTCCGCCGAAGAATGCCGTTCCCGCCTGCGGTCCGTTGGGGTTGGCATTGTCGCACTGTGAGAAGTAACCGGCGCGGCAATAGGAGCAGGTGCCGCAGCCGATGGTGGACGGAATGACGACGCGGTCGCCGACGCGCAGATTGCGGACGTCGGAGCCGACCTCCTTGACCACTCCGACGCCTTCGTGGCCGAGAATCGTCCCCGGCTTCATTCCGCTCATCGTGCCGCGCACAAAATGGAGATCGGTGCCGCAAATCGCACAGGCGGTGAGGCGCACAATGGCGTCGGAAGGTTGTTGCAGGCGCGGCTCGGGCACCTCGTCGATCTGGATTTTGCCGATATCGTGAAAAACAACAGCTTTCATGGCGAAAAATGGGTTGATTTTTTT
>DASRHD010000425.1:0-6672 GCA_035650695.1 Opitutaceae bacterium | reverse complement strand
CTGGGAAAGGAAGTAGCTTGAGCTCCAGTGTCCGCCGAAAAGATTTTTCCAGGCGGCGAACTGTTGGATGACCGAGTCGTTGGCGTCGCGGATGCCGAACAGGCCGTCGACCATGAAGAGGACGGTTTTGCCGCCGAGCTGCCGGGCGCCGATCAGATCGACAAACGGATTGTAGATGCCCATCTTGTGCTGCCAGGTGTTGATGTAGTATTTGTGGTCGCGGCCGTTGATTGAACCGTAATGGTTTTTCGCCGTGAGCGTGATCCCGGCGGTGGGATGGCCCTTCATCAACGACATATTGATAATGTAGGTGGCGTTGTACATCAGGGTGGGAATACTGGTCCCGACGTCGTTGTTCTTGGTTACGGAGAGGGCGAACGCCTTGGAATGCCACTTGACCGGCTGGCGGCCGTTCGTGCCGTTGCCCTTGGAGTCCATCCAGAGGACGTTGGGGAACTCGGCATGGCAGGGTTGGTAAATGTGGTCGGGAACCACCCGGACCGCCTCGCAAACCACGATGTCGTTCTGCGGCACGCCGGCTTGGTAGACGAGCTGGCGGAGCATGGTCAGGACCGATTGCGGCGAGGCGTCGATCTGGTTGTCGTTGTCGCCGTAGCCGGCATAGGCGTTGTTGCAATTGATCTTGAGCGCCACCATTTCGCCCTGCTTGTAGCCGACATTTCCACGGCCATGGGTGGAGTTGAAAAAGGTGAAAAGTTTTTCCCAGGCGAGCGGATCGGTCGTCGTCCCGGTCAACGCCTGGAGGGCGCGCGAAAGCATGACGTCGACCACGCCCTGGACTACGCCGGTGCCCGAGTCCCACCAATGGCCGGCGGCGGTGTCGCCGTTCCACGGCGTGGCGGCGAGATCGCGGACCCAGACCACGCGCCCGGGGAAAATGCCCTTGGCCGTGCCCATCGGCGTATTGGGCGCATCTTTCGGCGTCCAGCCGGCGGCCGGGGCGGCCGAGGCGTTGGGAGTGAGCAGATTGGCGGCCTTGACGGCGGACGCGAGGGTGGCGGCCTTCGCGGAAAATTTGAGGAAATCGCGGCGGTTCATGATGGTACGGGTTGAAACCGGCCGCATCCGCAGAGGGGTTGAGGGGTAGCGGCATCCGGCCGGACTTCCCCTTAACTACCGCCGGCCGCGCGCGACTTCAATTGCCATGCAAGCAGTTTGCAAAACAGAAGAAGCGTTGCCGCCGTGGATTAGCAACCGTTACCCGGCCGCGCCGGATAAAATTCAGGAGAGGCCGGGAAGCTTTTCCCCGGCATCCGGTTGCGGCTCGTCCGCCACCGACCGGTGCGGATGAAGGTGGCGCAAAATATGCGGGCGCTCCAGCCCGTGGGCGAGCATGAGCGCTTCATTATTGAGCAGCTCCGTCGTCGGACCGTCCGCCACGATCCGCCCCCCGTCGAGCACGATCGAGCGCGGGCACAGTTCCACCACCAGCTCGAGGTCATGGGTGGCGATGAGCTTGGTGCCGGCGAGCTCCTGGAGGAGCGTCTTGAACTCCCGCCGGCCGCGCGGATCGAGCCCGCTCGTCGGTTCGTCCAACGCGAGCAACGCCGGCTCGCAGGCGAGCACGCCCGCCAGGCAGGCGCGGCGTTTTTCGCCCTGGCTGAGGTGGTGCGGCGGGCGGCGGGCGTGATTGGCCAGCCCGACCCGGGCCAGCGCACGGCGGACGCGTTCCGTGACGGCGTCCGAAGCAAGTCCGAGCTGGGACGGGCCGAAAGCGACATCCTCCTCCACGGTCGAACCGAAAAGCTGATCGTCCGGATCCTGGAAGAGCAGACCGACCTGGCGCCGGACCGCCTCGAGGTTGCGGGCGGAAATGATTTCGCCGTTGATGCGCACGGCGCCGGGCGAGACGGCCTTTTCCGGCAGGATGCCGTTGAGATGAAGGAGCAAGGTGGACTTGCCGGAGCCATTCGGCCCGAGCAGCCCGACACATTCCCCCGGCGCAACGGCAAAGCTCACCTCCCGCAATGCCCGCGTGCCGTCGGGATAGTCGTAATCCAGATTCGTGATTTCGAGGAGGGGTCTCATTTCAGGCCGGTCCAAAGGTTGAATTGCGGTGGTCAGCGCCAGCCCCGGGCGGCCATCGCCAGATAAATGCGTTCGGCCCGCTCCGACGCGCGGATAAAAAGCCGGCCCACGATCTCGCCCGAGACCATCCAGGTGCGCCCGCGCGAGGGGACGAAAGTCCGGCAGGCCCGTGCCCGGTGCATCCGCTGCGCTTCGTCCGAAAGCACCTGAAGGTAACGATACATCAGCGCCAGGGTGGTCACAAGCAGCGCGGGCACGCGCATCCGGCGGAGGACGGCGAGCTGGGCGCTGAAGGAGGTGGTGGCACCGAGCACGAGCATGATGAGCAGGCAGAGACCGCCGCGCTGCGCCACCGCCCGCCAGCCCGGACTGGCCGGCCCCTGCAGGGCCGAGGCCAGCGCCGCCCCGGCGACAAACGGGGAAAACCAGAGCAATTTGGCCAGCAAGGGGCGGATTCGTATCCGATATATGAATACAGAAGCGAGCAGCAGTGCCGCGACCGCGCTGTGCCACCACCACCAGGCGGTCGGGGCGAGCGCCGTCCCGACGGCGAGGACCAGGGCGAGGCCAAGCTTCAGGCCGGCTGGCGTCCGCTCGGAGGCAAGGGCGGGGCGGCTCACGAGTCAGCCTCCGTTTTGGCGCCGACCTCAACCGGAGCGCGCACCAGCAGGCGGCTGAGCAGGAGCGCGAGGACAAATGCGATTAGCGCGCCGGCGGCTCCCGCCACGGCCGTCGCCAGGCCGCCGGAGGCGATTCCCGGCAGCTTGTAATCCGCCAGCCATGCTGCAGTGGAACTGGCCCCCTGCCGGGCAAAGCCGAGTTTGGCCGCCACCGCCTCCAGGCCGTCCGGCCACGCGCAGGCAAAAGGCGCGACGAACAGGGCCACGCCCAGCGCCGCCAGCAATCCGTAGCCGACAATACCGCGCAGGCCGCCGGCCGGGGTTGAGCCGACGATGTCCGGCCGCGTTCGCGCCACGGCATAGAAGACCAGCGCGCTGATCGCCCCCTCGCCGAGGCCGATCAGCATGTGGATCGCGGCCATGGCGGGGAAGGCCACCGACCAGGCCACCGTGCCCGACCAGGCGAGCTGCCCGGCGCACACCACCGCCGCCACCACCGCCGAACACCAGCCGGCAAACGCCAGGGCCGCAATCTGGCCGCGCAGACCGGGAATGATCCGCTGCACCGCGCGGTACACCAGCAGGCCTGTCACCGGCGCGACCATCGCCATGTTGAAGATGTTCGCGCCCAGCGCCGTCACTCCGCCGTCGGCAAAAAGAAAACATTGGGCGATCACCACCGTCGACACCACCACCACCGCCGCGGGAAGGCCCAGGAGCGCGGCGACGAGCGCGCCTCCCACCAGATGGCCCGAGGTGCCGCTCGCCACGGGGAAATTCACCATTTGCGCCGCAAAAACGAAGGCCGCCCCCAGGCCGAGCAGCGGCACGCGGCGCGGCGGCAGCTCTCGTCGAAGCTGACGCAAAGCCGCCCCGAGGCCGACCGCGGCGACAGCCGCCGTCACCACGGCGGTCTTGGCGTCAAGAAATCCGTCAGGAAGATGCATGGCGTGCCCGGCTTTCGGCCCGGGTGGAAATGACCGCGCAGAGCATGGTAAAAATCTGCGGTCGGGGGCGGCGGGAGGCGAGCCATTCCTGCGCCAGCGGCGGAGTATCACGCCAAGTTTGGAGTTCGGCAGACAATGTCATAGGCGGGCAGTGCAGAATGCCGGAAGAAAAGAGATTTTGGTTAAAATTTCATCGGCGGCGTGCCGATCAGCGTCTTTCAACCATCATGGCTTGATGTCGGAAGAATGAAGTGACAGGCATGAGAGCGGCGATGCAAGTATACGATTATGACCTGATCATCATCGGCGGAGGGCCGGGCGGGAGCACCGCCGCCGCATTTGCGCGCCAGTACGGGATGAAGGTGCTGGTGGTGGAAAAAGAGCAATTTCCGCGCTTCCACATCGGTGAATCGCTCCTGCCCATGGGCAATGCCATCCTGCATGAGACGGGGGTATGGCCGAAGCTGGAGGCCGCCGGTTTCATCCGCAAGTACGGCGCCGCCTTTCATCTCTCCAACGCCCGGGCGCAGACCGCGATCGAATTTTCCGAGGGATTGGTGCCGGATCTGGACTACGCCTTCCAGGTGGAACGGGGCAAGTTCGACACCCTCCTGCTCGATCATGCCCGCGAGTTGGGTGCGGAAGTCCTGGTCCGGACCCTCGCCCGGTCGGTCGAAACCAAGGGCCGGCTCCACCACGTCCATCTCGAGACCGGCGCCGCCGCGCAAACCGTGACGGCGCGCTGGCTGCTCGACGCCAGCGGGCGGGATAATCTTTTCCAGGCGGAACGGAAGCGTTCGCTTGACCCCTCCCCTTTTCCCAAGCGCGTGGCGATTTACAGTCACTTCCGCGGCGTGGTCCGCGCCGCCGGCCGCGCCGCCGGGCACACCATCGCCGTCCGGCTGGAAAACGGCTGGTTCTGGTTTATTCCGCTCGACGAGGAGCGCACCTCCGTCGGGTTGGTTACGACGGTGGAGGCCATGCGCGCCGCGGCATTGCGGCCGGAGGCGCTTTTTGCCCGCACCGTGTCGCGCTCGGCCAAGCTGCGCGAACTGCTGGCCCATGCCGAACCGGTCATGGCGTTCCACGTCACCAGCGACTACAGTTATTTCCGCCGGCAGCTGGCGGAAGAGCGGATGCTGCTGGTGGGCGACGCCGCGGGATTTTTCGATCCGATCTTTTCCTCCGGCGTCTACATGTCGATGTGGTCGGCCAAGACCGCGGTGGATTTGCTGGCGCAGGCCGACCGGGCCGGCCGCGGCCTGACCCGGGCGGAACGCCACCATTACACCCATGCCGTCAAGCGCCATGCCGCGGTTTTTCAAAAGCTTATCGCCATGTTTTATGACAACGAGAGCTTTTCCGTTTTCATGTGTGCCGAGGCGCCATGGAACATCCGCGCCGCCCTCTGTTCCATCGTGGCGGGCCATGCCGACTTGACCTGGCCGCTGTGGTGGCGGTTTCGCGCCTTCCTCGGCATTTGCTGGCTGCAGCAGCGGCGGCTGCGCCTCTGCCCGCAACTGGACTACAGTGAGCCCGCCCTTGAATCTGTTCCCTCGACCGCGAATTCTTAAGTCCCCCATGCCGGACCCGCTTTTTCTCCAGCTCAAACAACTCATCGTCGATACGCTCAAACTCGAAGACACGCCGGCGGCGGACATCCCCGACGACGAGCCGCTGATTGGCGGCGGCCTAAACCTCGATTCGATTGACGCGCTGGAACTGGTGGTGCGCCTGGAAAAGGAATACGGCATCAAGATCACCAACAGCGAGGAGGCGCGGGCCGCCCTGGCCAGCGTGGCCCGGCTGGCCGCCTTCATCCGCGACCGCGCCCCCAAGGACAAGCTGCCGGCCTAGCCGGCCTGCCCCATGAGCCGGTCCTCCCCCCACGCCGTGCGTATCGAAGCCTGCGGCTGCCGGACCGCTCTCGGTCCGGCCGAGGCCACCTGCGCCGCGCTTTGCGCCGGCGATCGCGCCCTCCAGTTCCGGCCGGTGCTCGGCCCGGACGGCGGCGACCGCGTGCCCCTCGCACCCCTGCCTGGCCGCAGCCTGGCGGAAACCGCCCCGCCCGACTGGCTGCCCGCGGTCGACGCGCTCGCGACGGAAATTCCGCCCGGCCCCTGGGGCACGGCGCGGCATCCGGTGTTTGTCACGAGCAGCAACTTCGGCGTGGGCAACCTCTACGCCTTCCAACGCACGCGCCAGCCGGCCCACCTCGCCCATGCCACGCCGTTCGCCGTGGTGGAGTTTTTGCGCCAACGGCTGGGCTGGGGCGCGAATGTCACCGTTCTCTCGCACGCCTGTGTCTCGGCGCATATCGGCCTGCTCCTCGCCAGCCGCGTCCTCGCCGCCGGACTGGCGGACCTGGCGCTGGTCTTCACTTTCGACTTCATCAGCCCGTTTGTCGCCGGCGGATTTCATGCCCTGAAAATTCTCAATGCGGAGATGCCCTCCCCCTATTCCGCCCGCGCCGCCGGTTCGATCGGGCTGGGCGACGGCGCGGCCTTCGCCGTGCTCAGTCGCGGACCGGGGGGGTTCCGCCTTTCCCACCAGCAAGTCCATAACGAAATGCACCATTTCACCGCCAACCAGGCTGATGGGGCCGGCTTTCGCACCTGCCTGGCGCCGCTGGCCGAAGCCGCGGCCGGCGGCCGGCTCTGGATCAAGGGCCATGGCACCGGCACGCTCGAAGCCGGCCGGCTCGAGGCCGAGACCCTGGCGCGGCTTTTTCCGGCGGCTCCGCTCGTCTCGTGGAAAGGCAGCCTCGGACACACCCTTGGCAGCTGCGGTCTGGTCGAGCTCGCCATCGCCCTCGCCGCGATCAAGTCCGGCCGGACCCCGGGCAGCGTCGGCAGCACGGCGCCGTACTTTGCCGACACTATCGCCGCCGAATCGTTTGCCAACGGCGGATTCGACGGGGTGCTTCTCACCAGCAATGCTTTCGGCGGCGCCCATGCCGCCTGCCTCCTCCGTCATGATTGAACGCCATATCCATTCCGTTCAGTTGGAAAATCCCGGCACGGAGGAACCGGACGCAACCCGCGCCCGCCTCCGCG
>DASRHD010000424.1:0-2940 GCA_035650695.1 Opitutaceae bacterium | reverse complement strand
ATCGAGGCACCGCTGGAGGCGACCTATCTCGCCTGGCTCAACGTCGCCGACCTCGGCCTGCCCGACCCGGTGACGCATTTCGAAAAGCACGGCGCCGGACTGAGCGACGGCGGCTTCTTCGGCGCGCCGAAGGGAAAAAATGTCCGTCTCAACTTCGGGTGTCCCCGCGCCACCCTGGCCGAGGCGCTGGGGCGGATGAAGGCGGCGCTCCGTTAGCGTTCGCGGTGAGTGCTGCCCGGCGGAGGCTCGTTGAGAATGGCCCAAAAGATGCCCAGCCGCTTGACCGCATCGAGAAACGACTGGAATTCAACCGGCTTCACCACGTAGGCATTGACGCCGAGTTTATAGGCACGCATCAGGTCCGGCTCCTCCCGCGAAGAGGTGAGCATGACCACGGGGACGCTTTTCAATTTTTCGTCCTGCTTGACCTGACGCAGGACTTCGAGGCCGTCGACTTTCGGCATCTTCAAATCAAGCAGGATGACGGCGGGGTTGCCGGGCGGGCGCGACTGGTAGCGGCCGCGGCAGTAAAGGTAATCGAGCGCCTCCGCGCCGTCACCGGTGACGATGACTTCATTGGCCAGGTTATGCTCGGCAAGCGCGGCGAGGGTGAGTTCGACGTCGCGCGGATTGTCCTCGGCGAGAAGAATGCTGAAGATTTGGGTGGTCATGAGAAAGAGGAAGTTGGACTGAGGGCCAGCGAGTCGGCGGGCGGCGCCGACTCGGTCGCCGGCAGGCTGAAATAGAAGACGGCGCCTTCGCCGACGCGGCTCTCCGCCCAGGTGCGTCCGCCGTGGCGGACCACGATGCGGCGGACGTTGGCCAGGCCGATGCCGGTGCCTTCAAATTCGGTGAAGGCGTGCAGCCGCTGGAAAACGCCGAAGAGCTTGTCGGCATACTGCATGTCGAAGCCGACGCCGTTGTCGCGGACAAAGAATTCATGCGCCCCGGCGGCCTCGTCCTTGCGACAGCCGATTTCGATGCAGGGATGCGGGACCTTGCCGGAATACTTGACGGCGTTGTCGATGAGGTTGAACCAGACCTGGCGAAGGAGGAGCGAGTCGGCCCGAACGCGGGGGAGCGGAGCGATGCGCCATTCGATGCTGCGGCCGTTCTTTTCGAAGCCGCCGTCGCGGATGATCCCCGCGATCATCGCGTCTTGGTCGACTTCGACCGGGTTCATCGCCGTGCGGCCGGAGCGCGAGAAGGCGAGCAGATCGTCGATCAATCGGCCCATCTGCCGCGCCGCCTCCGAGATGACGCTGAGGTAGCGGCGCCCCTTGTCGTCGAGCGAACCGACGGCATGCTTTTCCAGCAGGCCGATGAAACCGTCGATGTGGCGGAGCGGAGCGCGCAGGTCGTGCGAGACGGAGTAGGAGAAGGCCTCCAGCTCCTGGTTGGCCGCGTTCAACTGCTGGTTGGCCAGCTGGACTTTTTGCGCGCTGAGGAAAATTTCCGCCTCCATCCGCTCCATCCGCCGCTGCAGCTCGCCTTGGGCCGCCGCCGGCTGCTGCTTGCGGCGGATAAAGTCGGTCACGTCCTCGACCCGGTGGATAATGTATTCCAGACGGCGGTCCGGACCGAAAACCGGCGAATTGACCGGGCTCCAAAAACGTTCCTCGAACACGCCGTCGGGCCGCCGCACGTCGTATTTCTGCACCGCCATGGTGTCGGTCACGCCTTCCTGCCGGACGCGGTCGAGCGAGGCGCGCAGGTTCGAGGTGCCGGTGGCGTGCGGATCGTCGGGGTTGTCCGGAAAGGCGTCGAACAGGTCGCGGCCGAGGATGGCGTCGCGCGTGGTCATCGTCGCCTTGAGATAGGCGTCGCTCACCGCCATGATCTTGAGGTCGGGCGTGAGGACGAGATAAAGCCCGGGCAGCGACTCGAAAAAGGCGCGGAACTGCAGCCGCACCCGCTCCAGCTTGCGCTCGGTGATGTCACGGGCGATTTGGGAGACGCCGACGATCCGGCCCTGGCCGTCCCGCAGCGGCGAAATGGAGATCGAGACGTCGAGGGGCTTTCCGTCCTTTCGCACCCGCACCGTCTCGAAATGAGAGATGTTCTCGCCCCGTTTCATCTTGGCCAAAATTTCCGTCTCTTCCTGGACGCGCTCGGGCGGAAAAAGCATCACCATCGGCCGGCCCACCGCTTCCTCCACGGTATAGCCGAACAGCGTCTCCGCGCCGCGATTCCAGCTGGTGATGATCCCCTCCGTGGTCTTGGTGACGATGGCATCGTCGGAGTTTTCGACCACGGCGACAAGCTGGGAACGGACTGACTCCACCCGCTTGCGTTCGGTGATGTCGGAGACGGTCATCACCGCCATGAACGGCTGGTTGGCGCCGTTGCGCACCAGCGTTCCGCCGTATTCGAACGTCCGCTGCCAGGCGGGTGAGAGGCGCCGGACACCCACTTCCACGTTGTGCAGCAGTTCGCCCCGCAGGATGCAGGCGATGGGCCATTGCTCGATCGGAAGGATGACGCCATCGAGGCTGGAAAGCTCGAATCGCCGCGCCAGGTCGGAAAAATGACAGCGGCACTCATCGATGCTGGCAAAACCATGCATTTCCAGCGCGGCGCGGTTAAAGTGGAGCAGACGCCCCTCCAGATTGCAGACGATCAGTCCTTCCCCGATGTGCTCGATGATGGTTTGGAGCTGGGCCTCGTTGCTGCGCAAGCTCTGATTCTGCTCCTGAATCTGGGCGAGCATGTGATTAAAGGCGTCGGTCAGCAGCCCGATCTCGGCGTGATCCAGCTTGGGCGCGCGCAGGGAGTAATCACGGCGCTCCGAAATGGCTTTCGCGGTTCCCGCCAGCGACAGAATGGGATTGGAAATCTGCTTTTGCAGCGAGCGGGCGAGGAGGTACGCCACGAAGACGACCGCGACCATCACCGCCGCGATGATGCCGAAGGTGGTTTTAATCCATTCCCGGATGATGG
>DASRHD010000423.1:0-7604 GCA_035650695.1 Opitutaceae bacterium | reverse complement strand
GGTGGTGGTCTTGCCCGAGCCGTTGACCCCGATCAGGGCGATGACGGTGGGTGACCCGGCGGCGGGCGGGAGCGCGCCTTCGCTGCCGGCGAGCACGCGCCGCAGCACGGCGGCGCCGATCGCGGCGGCCTCCCGCCCCTGCAGCTCCTTGTCCCGGCCGTAGGCTTTTTTTATCTCCTCCAAAATCTCGGCGGTGGTCTCGACGCCGAAATCGGCGGTGTAGAGCGCCTCCTCCAATTCATCGAGCGAGGCGGCGTCGATCCGCCGCCCGCCGAAAAGGCCGTGGGTTTTCTCGGCGATGGCCGAGACGGTCTTGGCCAGACCGGCTTTGAATTTTTTGAAAAGGGAAAGCATGAACGCTCAAGCCGTCATCCGGCCGCGCCTGAGTTCCACCCATTCACCCTTCCGCCGCCTTGCGCGCATCGCGGCCGAGGCGGTCCTTGAGACGGTCGAGGATGCCGTTGATGAAACGTTTGGCGTCGGCATTGGAGAACTGCTTGGAGAGATCGATCGCCTCGTTGATCGAAACGACCGGCGGGATGTCCTTGCGATAAAGCATCTCGAAAATGGCGAGGCGCAAGATGGCGAGGTCGATCTTGGCGATGCGCTCAAATTCCCAATTGTGGGCCAGGCCCTTGATATGGCCGTCGATCTCCGCCATATGCTCGATCGCGCCGTGAATCAGTTCCTCGCCAAAGGCATAGTGCTCGCGCGGCTGTTCCTGGTTGGCGAAAAAAAGCCGTAGATCCTCGGCCACATCGTCCGGGGCATTGAGGCTCCAGGCAAAAAGGTATTGCAGGGCGGCGACGCGGCCGTCACGCCGCTGGGCGAACTGGCCCTTGCTCATTTGGCGGATCTCCGTTTCAGGATGGCCATGGCGAGAGCCGCACGGGCGAACTCCGCGCTACGGGCGATCTTGCCGAGACAGCGCGCCTCGGCCTGCGCGCGGTTCTCGGCCACGATCACGCCGTTGATCACCGGAATGTGTTCCTCCAGCGCGACCCGCTGAAGGCCGTGGGCGACAGCCGAGGCGATGAGCTCGTAATGCGGGGTGTCGCCGCGGATGAGCACGCCGAGGGCGACCAGCGCATCGAATTTGCCGCGGCGGCCGAGCAACTGCAGCGCGATGGGCAGTTCGTTGGAGCCGGGCACGCGCACGATCACCAGTCTTTTTTCCTTTACCCCGGCCGCGCGCAGGTGGCCGCGGACCTGTTCGAGCAGAGCGCCGACCAGCCTTTGATTGTAGCGCGCGGCGGCGATGCCGATACGCAAGGGGGCACCGTTGAAGGTTGAAGAGGACGGAGCGGCGAGACTCATTCGAGTGCAAGTAAGGATTGGAAGGGTTCAGTGCAACGGGCTTTCGCCAATCCGCAATCCGAATTCCGCATTAAAGCGGCCGCTGTTCGACGATTTCCAAGCCATAACCATCGAGGCCGACGACGCGCCGGGCCGTGCCGGAAAGCAGGCGGATTTTGCGCAGGCCGAGGGTGGCGAGAATCTGCGCGCCGATGCCGTAGTCGCGCAGGTAGACCGGAGGAGTGTCGGCGGGAGCCGGAGCGGCGCCGTCCTTGGGTTCGAGGCGGTTGAGCACATCGCGGCCGCTGTCCGGATGAGCAATGTAAAGCACCACGCCCTGCCCCGCCTGGGCGATGGCGGCAAAAGCGGAAAAGAGCGACCGATGGCTGTCCAGCCCCTTGGCGCGGAAAACGTCGCCGAGCAAATTTTCGCTGTGCACCCGCACCAATACCGGCTCCGAGCTGAGACGGCCCATGGTAAAGGCGAGGTGGTGACAACCGTCGAGCTTGTTGCGGAAAAGATGGAGGGTGAATTCGCCGAATTCGGAGGAAAACGGCCGGGTGGCGACGAGTTCGACGAGCTTGTCGCGCTGGGCCCGGTATTCGATCAGCTGGGCGATCGAGATCAGACTGAGGCCAAATTTCTTTTTAAACTCGATCAACTGCGGCATACGCTGGACCGTGCCGTCGTCGTTGACCAATTCGCAGAGCACTCCGCTCGGGTGCAGGCCGGCGAGGATGGCGAGGTCGACGGCAGCCTCGGTGTGGCCGGCGCGCTCGAGCACGCCCCCCGGCCGGGCGCGTAGTGGGAAAACATGGCCGGGCTGCACCAGCTGCTCCGGACGGGCGTTCGGGTCCGCCAGGATGCGGATGGTCTGGGTCCGGTCCTGGGCGCTGATCCCGCTGGTGATGCCCTCGGCGGCGTCGACGCTGACGGTGAAATCCGTGCGCTTGGACTCGCGGTTCTGCGCCACCATCGGCCCGAGGCCCAGCCGCCGGAGCTGAGGCTCGACCGTCGGCACGCAGACGATTCCGCTGCCATATCGAATCATCATGTTGACCTTGTCGGGGGTGGCCGCAGCCGCGGCCATGATGAGATCGCCCTCGTTTTCCCGGGCCTCGTCGTCGGTGACAATGACCAGGCGGCCGGCGGCGATGTCCCGGAGGGCGGATTCGACTGGATCGAATGGCGTGGAGGCGGCGGCAGTCATGCAGCGGGAAAAAATCGCGCGAAGGCGGCACGGTGTCAATGGAAGCGGCGAGCGGAAAACTCCGTTTCTCCGGTTGCCAGCGGGGAGCGGACGCCTTTCATTGCGCTTCCGCCATGTCCGCGCTGTTCCTCCCTCCGTTTCCGAACCGCTCCGCGGCATCCGCCGGCTGACATGCGTTTTCGCATCCGCCATCGCACCCACTATCGCTATGCCGGACGGGCCAGCGAATCGTTCATGGAAGCACGGCTGACCCCGGTGAACGACGAACGGCAGAAACTGCTTTCCCGCCGTCTCACCACCGTTCCCGCCGCCAACCTTCAGCTTTACACCGATCCTTTCGGCAATGTCGTCGAGGCTTTTTCCGTGGTGCAGCGCCATCCGGAGTTGGTGCTGGAAAGCAGGGCCGAGGTGGAAACGACGGATTATCAGCCGCCGGCGGGTGCGCTCGAGGTCAGCATTTCCGAGGCGCGGCAGCTTTATCGCGGCGAACGCCTCCGCCTCTTTGAATTTCTCATGCCCTCACCGGCCATCGCCCTGACTGCGCCGGTGCACGCCCTGGCGAAGCAGTTCTTTCCGCCCCGCGACCCGATCGGCGAAGCCCTGCTGCGCTTTCTCGCCTGGATGCGGGGCCATTTCCGGTATGCCCCCGCCACCACCACCATCGACACGCCAGTGAGCAGCGTGCTGAAGACACAGGCGGGGGTGTGCCAGGATTTTGCCCAGGTCATGATTGCGACGCTGCGTTCGGCGGAAATTCCGGCCCGGTACGTCACCGGCTACATCGAGACGGAAAGCCAACGGCAGGCGGCGGAAAACGGCGCCGGGGCCGGCCGCCGGACGCCGCGGCTGATCGGTGCCAGCGAAAGCCACGCCTGGGTCGAGGTGTATCTGCCGGGCGGCTTCTGGCATGCGCTCGATCCCACCAACAACTGTGTCGTGGGCGAACGGCATGTGAAGATCGGCTGCGGCCGCGATTACCTCGACTGTACGCCGACCCGCGGCGTATTCAAAGGCACGCGCACGGAAAAACTCGAGGTCGCCGTCTCGATGCTGCGGCTTTAGCGCGAATCGGCCCCGCGCCGCCTTTCACTGGCTGAAATCGACGATGTAATTTTCCACCGCGTCCTTGCTGCCCTGGGCAAAAAGCGAGACGTAGAGTTTGAAGGAAAAAGGCTTTTGGATGAAGCGCGGCGAGGCCAGGCTCATGCCGTCACCGCCCGGGGTGAGCGAAACAAAGACGATTTCTTTTTTCCCCAGCGGCGTCCAATGCAGCGTGGCACTGGCGACGTCGGGAGCCGCCGGCTTCCTTTTCGCGTCAAAGAACAACATCCTGAAGTTGTTATTTTCGTCGATACTCAAGCTGAGGAAACCGCCGTTGGTCCGGGTGACGACAGAGCCGGGAATGCTCGGCGCCGCGGCAGACTTGGCGTCGCCCTTGGCGGCATTGCCCGCGCCGGCGGGAAGGGCGGAAACCGTTATCGAAGCAAGCAAGGGAAGAAGAATCGATAAAGCGCGGAGTTTCATGAGGCTAGCTTAGCCGCTCCCTTGCCTGCCGCAAGCGCTCTCGCGGGGCATGTCAGGTTTTACGCGAACTTTGCAACTTCGCCCTCAGCGCCCGCCAGCGGGCCAGGCGCTCGGCAATAGCCGCCTCGGCCCCGACCGTGCCCGGCGCATAAAGTGAAAGCGGTTTTTCCAGATAAACCTGGCCGGAAATGGCTTCGGGAAAATCGTGGGCGTAAAGATACTCCTTCCCCTGTCCGGCACGCCGGTTGGCCTGCCCGCTCCGGCTGCGCAGCGCCGACGGCACGGGCTGCACCGGCTGCTCCTTGAGCGCGCGGTGGGCCTCCCCCAGCGCCAGGGTGGCGGTGTTGCTTTTGGGCGCGGTGGCAATGTAGATCGTGGCGTGGGCCAGGGTCAGTTCGGCCTCGGGCAGCCCAACAAAATCGACGGCGTGATGCGCGGCCACGGCCAGCGGCAAGGCCTGCGGATCGGCCAGACCCACATCTTCGCTCGCGAGGATGACAAGGCGGCGCGCGATGAAACGCGGGTCCTCGCCGCCAGCGAGCATTTTTGCCAACCAGTACATCGCGGCGTCGGGGTCGCCGCCCCGGCAGCTCTTGATGAAGGCGGAGATTGTGTCGTAATGCTCGTCCTCGTCCGCATCGTAGCGAATGCGGCGCTCGCGCGCGAACGCCTCCAATTCGGCGGCGGTGACAGCGGTACGCGCGGGCAGGCTGAGGACAATGACTTCGAGGGCGTTGAGGGCCCGGCGCAGGTCGCCATCACACAACACCGCCAGGTCGGCGAGAATCCGGTCGTCGGCCGTGACTCCACTGCCACCCAAGCCGCGCTCCGCGTCCTGCAGCGCCTGGCGCAGCACTCCGGCAATGACCGCGGTTGACAGCGGCTCGAGGCGGAAGAGATGGCTGCGCGAAAGCAACGGCGGATTGACGTAAAATCCGGGATTGTGCGTGGTCGCGCCGATCAGGCGCACGCTGCCCTCCTCGACATCGGGGAGAAGGAGATCCTGCTGGGCCTTGTTGAAGCGGTGAAGTTCATCGATGAACAGAATCGTGCCGGCCTCGGGCAGCCGCCGGGCGGTGGCCAGAATCTCGCGCAACTCGGCGACATTGGACATGACGGCGTTGAGGCGGACAAAACGGCTTTTGGTCTCGCGGGCGATGACTTCGGCCAGCGAGGTCTTGCCGCTGCCCGGCGGCCCGTAGAAAATCAGCGAGCCGAAACGATTGGTGGAAATCAGCCGGGGCAGCAGGCTGCCGGGACGCAGGAGGTGCTCCTGGCCGGCGACTTCCGCCAGAGTGCGCGGCCGCATCCGGGCGGCTAGGGGCTGAAAAGAGGGTTTCACCGGCGGCGGCGCGGCTTCGCGCACCGGGGCGGAAGTGTCGCCAAAAAGGTCGGCCTGATCGGGCATGACGGAATTCATCACGAATGCACGGGAATGAAAAGAGCGCAAAAATTTCATGTTCCCTCACCGCGCCGGGATGATAAGCTCGGCCATGACCAGCCGCAGCCTCGGACATCGCGCTCCGCTTCTCTGGCTGCTTCTGCCCTACCTGACGGGGGTGAGCGCGGGCCGGGTGGCCGACGCACCGCCGGCGGCGGTGTGGCTTCTGGCGGGCGCGCTGGCCGCGGCGGTGATGGCGATCTTTTTGCGCCGGCCGACGGCATGGACCGCCGCCCTGGCCGGAGCGATGGTGCTTGCCGGGGTGGCAAGCTATGCCCGTGAAGCCCGACGGCTCGCGGCGTGGGATGGACTGCCGGCACGGGAAGCGCGGCTGGGGCTGAGGATTGACCGCGTCTTTGCCCGGGTGTCGGACAACAAGGTGAGCGGATTCGCCGTGGTCACGCGGGCGGAACCTCCGGTTGAAGAACTGGCCGGCCAACGGGTGTATTTTTCCCTGACCGTACGGCCGGGCACGAAGCCGCCCGTGCGATCGGCGCTGATCACCGCGCGCGGGGTGGTGGAGGCGGTGCCACGGCGGCCGCCGCCAGATTCGTTCGACTCCTATCTGGAGATGAGCGGGGTGGAATTCAAATTCACCCGCGGCCGGATGATGGCGGAGGAACGGCCCCCTCTTGCCTATTATCGTTTTTGCCATGCGGCCGAGGAAAGATTTTCCGTCATCCTCTCCGCCGGACTGGAAGACAAACGACCCGAGCTGGCCGGCGCGCTCCGGGCCATGATGCTGAGTCAAAAGCACGAGTTGAGCCGCGACCAGGAGGATCTTTTCATGCACAGCGGGACGATGCATCTTTTTGCGATCAGCGGCCTGCACATCGGTGTGATTGCCGCCGGCCTGCAGGCCGTGCTGGCACTGCTCCGGCTGCCGCGCTGGGTCCGGTTTGTCGTCGGCCTGGCGGTGCTCTGGCTGTTTGTCGACATTACCGGCGCAAGCCCGTCGGCGGTGCGGGCGTTTGTCATGGTGGCATTCCTCCAGTCGGCCTTTCTGCTTCGCCGGCCGGGAAATCCGCTTGCCGCCCTGACCGCATCCGCCCTGGTCGTGCTGCTGGTCGCGCCACTGCAGCTCTTCACCGCAAGCTTTCAGATGAGCTATGGCATCGTTGCCGCCCTATTGCTGCTCGGGTTGCCGCTCGGCGAGGCCTGGCAGGCAAAATGGAAGCTTTTTTCCAGCCTGCCGGAGATTTCCTGGACGTGGTGGCAACGCAGGCTGGCCTTTCTGCAGCGCGAAACCCTGGCGGCGCTGGGGCTCGGCCTGGCGACCGCCCTGGTCGCGGCGGTGACCGGCATCGCGTTTTTCCATCTGTTCACGCCGGGCGCGATCGCGGCGAACCTCGTCCTCATTCCCCTGGCGTCGCTGGCGATCCTGGGCGGGTTCGTCTCCCTGCTCTGCGGCGTGACGGGCTGGCTGTCGGGCAGCGTGCTCTGCAATCACGCCGCGGGCGTGGTCCTGGTGGTGATTCAGTGGCTGATCGGCCGTTGCACGCAGATGCCGGGCGCTTTCTTTCCGGCGGCGTTCGCCGGACCGTGGTGGAGCGGATCGGCCCTCGCCCTGGTGCTGGCCGCCTGCCTGGCCGGCTACGCGTTGCGCTGGCGGCGCGGCAGCGTCTGGGCGCCCTTTGCCGTGCTCGCCCTGGTCATGATTTTCGGCGTGAAATTCGGCTGAGTTCGCCAAGACTGGAAGGATGAAAAGCGCCTACGAACTTGCCATGGAGCGGCTGGCCAAAAGCGATCCCAGCTCGGCCCCGCTCACCGCCGAGCAGAAAAAGCAGCTGGCGGAAATCGATCTGGTTTACAAAGGCCGCCTGGCCGAGCGGGAGATTTTTTTAAAAAAACGTCTCAATGAGGCCCTCGCCGCCGGCCAGGGGGAGGAAGCGGAAAAAATCAAGGGCCAGCTGGCCGGCGAACGGGCACGCCTCGAAGAGGAGCGAGAGACAGAAAAGGAAAAAGTGCGCCGCGGCGCGAAGTGAGGCGCGCTATTCAACAAAACGAAAGTCCGTCACCAATGCGTGGTGGTCCGATGTCGGCGTCGGCCGGACGGCGTGGCGGACCGGCTGGAGCGGAGCGTTGTAGAAAATGTGGTCGAGCACGTAAGGATGGCGGCGCCAGGTGGGTTCG
>DASRHD010000422.1:0-4116 GCA_035650695.1 Opitutaceae bacterium | reverse complement strand
ACGCTGGGAGTCGGTGAATTCTTCGCGTGTTGGGGAACCAACGTGCACAAGGTCTACGTGCAGCCGGCCTGGCTCGAGGCGGAGACGGCCCAGCGTGTCGCAATGGGAATTCTGGTGCGGCCGGAGGCGCCGCAAGGGAAGGAAGAGGACGACATGGACGACTGGAAACGGAAGTACGAGGCGGAGAGGGAACGGGCGGACAAGCTCGACCGCCAGGTCGCGAACCAGGCGAACGAAATCCGGATGCTGCAGGGAAGCGTCCAACGGCTGCAGCAACTACAGGGCAAAGGAGAGGTCGAGGAATTCGTCGACCGCGGCCAGAAAGCCCAGGCGGCCGCGGAGGCCGCCGGCGCCCGTCGCGAGTACACGCTGCCGGAGTCCTTCGACGCCGAGCGGCTGTACCAGGCGTTCAAGCTGCGGCTGATCGAGGAAGGGAAGAAAGACCCCGGGATCCTGCGGATCCTGACGCAGCGGCCGGAGCTCGAGGTCAAGGTCACGCGGCCAGTAATGGAGGTCGACGGCGCCACGCTCCGCGGGCGGATCGCGCGCCTCATCGTCGAGGGGTTTCTCAACGAGGCGAAAACCGCGTACGCGGTGTTTCAGGAGCTGCAGCGCCTCGGCGCCAAGGTCGCAAAACCCAGCGTCTACGGCGAGATGGAAAAGCTCGCGGTGGCAGGCTTCGTCACCAAAGAGGCGGACGGGTTCAAGAAGGCGCCCGACGCGATCGTGAGGGCCGCCCGTGCCTGAGAGGGTTTATCCGCGAACCGAGATTTCTGTACGGTATGCCGGCACCGAGGCCTGGTTCACCGCCCAGCACGTGCACACATGGAAACGCGACGATGCGGAAATTCAGCGCGGCATGGTGATGAGCACTAGCGGCGGGCCAAAAGAGCTTTTCAGAAACGAGGTAATCGCGTTGTTTGCCCACTCGGAGGCCGACATGATTACGATGCTCGTGCTGAACAGGGTGCCGTTTTACGTCGTGCACAAGGCCGGCGCTTCCTTCGACCTCAGTGTGCCGACACCGCGGCGGATCGAACTGCGCACAAGTTCTCCTTAGAGGCACAAGGAGGGAGAGGCCTGCGCCGCCCGGGCTGTGGGGCGGCAACGGCGCCCGTCGCGCCGCCGAATTCGACGGAT
This sequence comes from Opitutaceae bacterium, assembly GCA_035650695.1. Classification (GTDB taxonomy): domain Bacteria; phylum Verrucomicrobiota; class Verrucomicrobiia; order Opitutales; family Opitutaceae; genus DASRHD01. The sequence goes on along the minus strand of DASRHD010000422.1, from coordinate 2,976 downwards.
CTCATGAGGAAGCCGAGGCCGGCCAGAAAAGACGGTTCTTTTTTGGGGACACCGGCCTCGGAATGACAGGAGGCGCAACTGATGCCGACGCAATGGCGCGTCGTTCTCCATCCGGATCCGTGGGTGCCGAACATCCACGGCCGGCCGTGGTGTTACTTCATCGTGTGCTGGGGTTACCGCGACGCCGCCGGCTTTCCGCGCGGCAGCTCGCTCATCCATTCGAGGAACTGAAATGCTGACGCCGCAAATGGGCTTCTGGGATGCACAGCTCCTGCACTGGGAGTACGAATTTCCGATGATCCATCTCTGGTGGTCGTGGCATCAACATCGGCCGCTGCAGGTAGTGGTGAACTGATGCCGATCGCTCCAGAGCAGCTCAAGCCAGGGATTAAGGTCCGCCTCGAGGACGGGAACTATTGGGTAGTGTCAATCGAGAGCGCGCGAGTTACGCTGTCGCGGAGTAAGTGGGCTAAAAAACCGCGCTGGTGGGTGCCACTGGACTTCTTTTGTGAAAAGGCGGAGATTCTTCCGTCGATGGCGGGCTGGGCCGCTCACGGCGGCTGGAGGCCGCGTTAGGAAAATGCCGATCGCCCCGGATTTGCGCAAATTCTACGGCCATCACTGGCGCACGGTGACGCGCCCGCGGATCTACGCGCGCCAGCACGGCCTGTGCAACCGCTGCAGCCGACCGCTACCGAAGCGCTGGGAATGCGCGCACCTGAAATACCAGCCGCCCCACCCGCGGCACGACGCCGACGACAACCTGGCCGGCTTGTGCCATCTGTGCCACAAACGCGTCGATTACGAGGAGTGGGCGCGGAAATGTTGGTTGACGCGCACCGCGCGCAAGGACGCGGCGCGCGGCCTGCTGCAGGAACACTCTCAGGAGGCAACACCATGAAGCGGCGAAACTGGTTCCTTCCTGCGCTAAAGCCGCAGAGAGTCGGCCAGGTTTGTTCGGGTTGTGATGCGCCGGCGATCGGCTGGGATGCGCGCGCGAACCCCTTCTGTTGTGAGGTGTGCATGCGAGCGGTAGAGACTCCAGCGAGGCCCCGCTGCCGCTGCGCGTTTAGGGAGTCCCAGCGGAGAGTCCTGGAGGCGAGTGCCTGATGCCGTATAGAAAACGAAAATCCCCGCGCCGGCCGGCGGAGGCCGCGGCGGCAGCCAGAGAGTACGTCTGCGATCACGACTATTGCGACCTTGAGGAGTGCCCTTGCTACTGTCACAAGAACTGTAAGCCCGAGGCCGCGGAGGCCCGCGACCAGCTCCGCACCACGTTGCAGGCGCCCGCGGATCCGCCGCCCGAGCGGCCGCACCGCGAGCCGATTACCGAGGCGATGGTCGACGCCGGCCAGGCGCCGATCTGGGCGCTGCGCATGGTCCGCCTGGCGCCCGGGTTCTACGCCGACCGCTGGGGCAACGTACACATCAGCCAGGCGGAGGTGTGCCGGCATTTCAACGTGCCGCCGACCCGCGAGAACCTCGACACGGTGGTGAAGGCCTGGAACGAGGCCTGCCGCAAGAACTTCGGCGAAGTGCCGAGGATTACGGAGGTGAACGAGTGAGCCCAGAACAGCAAGCTGTCGGTTCTGAAAACGCGAAGTACTACAACGAAGCGATCGAGAAGGTCCCCGATCGGGTGAAGCGGGAGTTTTACCTCGGCATCCGTTCGTTGGTTGATAGACCAGGTTCCACCGGAGACGTGGCGCAAGGCTGTAGACGTTGCGCGCGAGCAGGCGGTCGAGATGGACAACGATTACACCGCCTGGCCGCCCTTCAGCGGCGACGATGAGGAGGACATCGAGTAGATGCCCCTCCCCGGCATGACTCCGGAGCACGAGGCGCGCTGCCGCGACCTCGGCATGCGCCTGTGCGAAACCTTCCTGCGCTGGTTTCGCGAGCAAACGACGGACGCCAAGCTGCGGAAGGAAATCAAGGCGCAGCTAGATCGCATCCGCCGCGGCGAAGCCACGCCGGCCGAGCTCGGCGATATGTGGGCGATCGTCGCCGGCGGCATATTGGACTACGTCGCGCGCGGCGAGCAGGACGTCACGCGCGCGCGGTTTGGGCTACTGCCCACCGAGAGGGTGCAATGAGTTTCATGCGTGATGGATTTCTGGCCATCGTCCGCGGCTGGAGTTTTATCGACGACGTCGACGCGCTCGGCGATCGCATCGACCAGGTCGGCGAGTGGATGAAGGAAAACGGGCCGCTCACGCCCGACGAGGAGCTGACGCTCCAGTTGATGATCCGCACGCAGATCGCGCAAGGGATCAAACGCGGCGATTTCGAGCCGTTCCTGGGACCTGGAGATGAGGAGGTGTTGCTGTGACGATCGAAATCACCGAAGAAGAGCGCCAAATGGCGCTGCTCGCGTTCGCGCACCTGGCGCGGCCTGGCTGGGATTGGGCGCTCGCGCAGCTCGCGCTCAAGATGGATAACCGCGTCGGCGAAGGCGAGGCCGCGCGGCCGGAGATGTTCGACCAGTTCAAAGCGCTGGCGGAGTCGGCGCCGCCGAGGAGGTTCCTAAATGCCCTGCCACGTCGTAAAATTCCCCGGCGGCGCGACCGCCATTGTTAAGACGGCAAGCCCGCGGCCGCGGCGCTGCATGCTCTGCCGCGCGAAGGTGCACGATTACGTGCTGTGCGACTTCGTGGAGCAGCCGGCGCAGAAAGCGGCCGATGCACCCGGGCGTCTCATCGGAGCGTTGAATCCGGCGACTGATGTGCCGGCGAAAACCTGCGACCAGGCGCTCTGCCGCCGGTGCGCGGTGCACGTGGATCCGGATCTGGATTACTGCCCGCTGCACGCCGCGGCGCTGAACATCGGCGGGCGGAGGTTGCGGCTATGAGCCAACAAACCCTAGTCCGTGTGCTGTTCTGGCTTCTGGCCCTCGCCGGACTCTTCGCGGCGGTGGTAAGGCCGAGATGAATCCACGCAAAGCAATGGGGCGTTTTGTGCGGCGTGTTTCTCGCC
>DASRHD010000421.1:0-4517 GCA_035650695.1 Opitutaceae bacterium | reverse complement strand
TCGAGCTCGCGGTCGGGGGAGCGGTAATAGCGCTGGGCCACGCGGGCGAGCATGAGCCGGGCATCGGCGACCTGCAGGAAAGTGACGGTGGTATGGGGATGGACTGGTGCCTTTTCCGTGACAATGGCGACGGCGCCGCGGGCAATCGCCTCGTCGATGAAGCTGGCCCCATCCGTGCGGTGGCCGGGCAGCGCGAAAAAGACGCTGCCGGGCACAACCCGCCGGCTGTCTATCACCAGGCCGGAGATCGGCCGGTCGAGCGGACCCTTGACGGCAAGGAGTTCGCCGTCCTCGAAATAATTTTGAAGCTTCGGTGCCATGCGAAAGATTTCCGAATAAAACTTATCCTCTTTTCGCGTGCGGCCAAATGGGCTGGGCTGAAAAGCACGGATCAGCGGGTAGTTCTGCGTGAGATAACCGATCACTGCGCGCCTCCTTCCATGGCGAATTGCGGCCGGACCGGAGCGGCCGGCGGCTGGATGTTAAGATAAGGAATAAGCTGTTCCCCCAGTCGCTTGAAGCTCGGCGCGGCCACAATATGGCCGTAGGCCACGCCCCCGGGCACGCTGGCGTCGGCGTCGTCGACAATGACGGTGATCGCCACCTGGGGGTTGGTCGCGGGAAAAAATCCCACGAAGGACCCGACGTGATGGCGGTCCGAATAGCGCAAAACGGAGCGGCCCTTGGCATCGACCACCGGAACCAGCTTCTGCGCCGTACCGGTCTTGCCCGCCACGTCGAAGCCCGGGATCGCCGCCTCGGGCGCGGTACCGGAACCATCGGTCATGGCCACGCCCTCGAGCAGGTGGGCCATGGTGCGGGCGGTGCTCTCGCTCAAGACCCGGCGCTTCACCACCGGAGCAAATCGATAGACCACCGAACCGTCGGCATCGCGAATTTCCTTCACCAGCTGCGGGCGCAGCAAGTAGCCGCCGCTCGCAATCACACCCATGGCGCAGTGCATCTGCATGGGAGTGACCCCGATCGACTGCCCCATGGGAATGCGGGTGATGGTCAAGCCGTCCCACTTCGAAGGCGGAGCCAGCTCGCCGTCGACCTCGCCGCCAGCGGGAAATCCGGTCAACTGACCGAAGCCGAAGGCTCGGACATAATCATAAAATTTCTGGTCGCCGAGGAGCATGGCGAGCTGGGCCGCGCCCTTGTTGGACGATTTGGCGATGATCTCGGCGACGGACAGCGGATGGTCAAAATGATCGGAGGCGTCCTCCCGGGGGAGACGGCGAATCGACCCCTTGTACTCAACCGATTCGAGCGTGCAGTCGAACCGGCTCGCCGGCGTGACCAGGCCATCGTTGAGCGCGGCGGAAGCGGCCACGATCTTGAAGGTGGAACCGGGCTCGTATTGGTCGGTGATGGCAATGTTGCGCTGGGCGGCGAGACCGGCATGGCCGTAGTCGTTCGGATTGAAGGTCGGCCAGTTGCCCAGGGCGAGAAGGAAGCCGGCGTGATCCGGGCGCAGATCGCTGACGATGATGGTAGCCTTGGCCGGATGATACTTGTCGGCAATTAGCTTCAGCTCCTGCTCGACCATGTTCTGCACAGAGGCGTCGATCGAGAGCACTGCGTCATAGCCGTCGGCCGGCGCGACGTCGCGCGATCGGAACTGGGCCAGCTCCCGGCGGAGTCCGTCGCGTTCCGTTTCCAGCCAGCCGTTCTGGCCGCGGAGATAAAAGTCCAGATAACGCTCGAGGCCGGTGACCGGCTCCCCTTCGCCGTTGACGTAGCCGAGCACGTGGGCGGCGAGCTCGTTCTGCGGATAAGCCCGGGCATAGATGCGGTTGCCGTAAATGCCCCGCACGTTCAGCGCCTTGATCTGGTCATAGGTGGATTCGGTGATTCCGTCGCCGAGCTTGACCCAGCGGACCTCATGGCCGTCCGCCGCGTCGGGCGACGGCGCATCGCCGTCGGCCTCGTCGGTCTCCGCCGCGGAATGCTTTTTTTCGGCAAATTTTTTCTCCAGCTCGGCGGGGGAAAGCCCGAGGAGCCGCGCCAGCGCGGGCCATTTTGCCTGGTCTTCGCGGCGCATCGCCTGCGGGTCGGCCCCGAGGACGATGAGCGGACGGCTGGTGGCGAGCAGGCTGCCGTGGGCGTCGAGAATATCGCCGCGCCGGGCGTTCTGGACGATGATTTCTTCGCGCGCCTTTTCGATGTAGCTGAGAAATTTTTCCCGCTGCAGGACGTGGAGTGAGACGAGGCGGGCCCCCACCCCGGCAAAGCTGGTCAGAATCGCCACGACCACGAGGGCGATGCGGTAGTTGGCAAAGCCGCGTGACATCGTTCTCACCGGCCTCCTTCCGGACGGTAAACCACGGCGGTGACGGTGGCGGCGCCCTCCCCGGCGAAAAGCCGGGCGCGATTCTTGGCGGTGAGGCGTTGCTCGACGTCGCCAGCTACCCGCACGATCTGCGGCTCGCGCGGCGGCACCAGGTCGAGATGCCATTCGTCATTGCGGCGCTTGAGCGCCTCGGGCGACTGCGCGGCCGCGATGGCGGCGGCGGTTTCATCGAGGCGGCGGTTGACCTCGGCCAGCCGGGCCTCGAATTGCTTGTTGCGATTGGCTTCGAGGGAAATCTGCTGCCGCAGCCAGACCGTGCCGAGACCGAGCGAACCGCTGAAGCAGATCATCATCAGCGTGCCGATCAGCACCTGGTTGACGAAGGCGTGGGCGGACTTGTTCATCGCACGGTCAAAGTTTGCGCACCGCGCGGAGGCGGGCGCTGCGGCTGCGGGGATTGGCGGCGAGCTCGGCCGGGCCGGGCGTGACCGGGCGCCGGGTGAGCGGTTCGGCGGTTTTCTCGCGGAATTGCTGCGGCGTGGAGTCGTCCGCGCTCTCCGGTTGGCCGCAGAGGCGGCGAAAATACTGCTTTACCGCCCGGTCCTCCAGGGAATGGAAACTGATGACGCAGAGCACACCGCCGGATGCGAGTTTGGCGAAAGCCGCCGGCAGCGCACGGCCGAGGGCGCCGAGCTCGTCGTTCACGGCGATGCGCAACCCCTGGAAGGTACGGGTGGCGGGATGGATTTTCGAAGCCCGCCGGTCGCGGGCGGGAATGGCGTCGGCGATGAGCGCCGCCAGACCGGCGGTGCGGGAAAGTGCGCCGGTGCCGCGGGCGGCGAGCAGAGCCCGCACGACCCGGCGCCAATGGGTTTCCTCGCCGTAGTCGCGGACAGCCCGCACCAGCATGTCCTGCGTGGCGGTCTCCAGCCAGCGCGCCGCCGGCACGCCGGCGCGCGGATCCATCCGCATGTCGGCGGGAGCGTCGACCCGGAACGAGAACCCCCGCTCCGCTTCATCAAGTTGAAAGGAGGAGACACCAAGATCGAAAAGAATGCCATCGAAGCCGGCAGGAGGGATTTCCTCCAGACGGCCAAAATCACGGTCGAGCAAGGCAAAGCGCCCTTCAAACTCGGTGCGCAGCGGCTCGGCCCGCGCCGCCGCCGCCGGATCGCGGTCCAGCGCCAGGACCTGCACGCCGGGCGCAGCCTCGAGCAGCGCCCGGGTGTGCCCTCCCCCGCCAAAAGTGCAGTCGAGATAACGGCCATTCGGCCGGGGCGCCAGAAACTCGAGAACTTCGCGCCGCAGGACGGATTGGTGGCCGGAAAGAGACATGGCCGCCGGAAAGAAATCAGCGGGAGCGGTGCGCATGCGAAGCTTCGGACAGAAAAAGGCTGCCGGTACGGGAAAATACGCAGCGCAACGCGAAACTGTCGCGCACCCGCGGGGTGACGGCGACGAGGTGAAGCGGATTGGCCGATGGATCGAGCAAAGCGGAAAAGTTTCGCTGCGAATTGAAGGCATCCGTCGCGAAGAGCGGCAGACGCGCGGAACGGGCTTTGGTGGATGTATGCATGTGCGGTCTGATTTTTGGTGGTTGTGCCTCGTTGAGCCGGGCGCGGATTGGGTTGAAGTTAAATTCCGATGCGGCGCATGAGATCGCCGAAGTTCTCGCCCGCGGTGCGGGCTTCGACCTTGGCCCAGCGGTCCGGTGACCAGATCGAAAACTTGTTGAGCGAGCCGACAAGGACGGCGTCCTTGGAGATTTCGGCATGCCGCAGCAATTCCGGGCTCACGCCGAAACGGCCCTGCTTGTCGAAATTGAAGGAAAGCGTCTGGGCAAAAAACCGGGCGAAAGCGTCCTGGGCGTCGCGATCGGTCAGCGCCTTGGCGGACACCTTTTCGTGAAGCTTCTCCACCTCGGCCGGCGGCAGCACCGCAACATAACCGTCCGGGTGCGGCGTGGCCAGAAACGTATCGGTCTCGCCGTGGGCATTCCGCCAAGCCGACGGAATCGTCAGACGATTCTTGTCGTCGAGGGTATGCCGGAAGAGGCCGGTGTAAAAAGGTTTGCCGTAATTAGACATGGGGAGGCGCCATGAGTTTGCCCCACAACGCCCCATTTTTCCCCATATTTACCCACTTAAGTCAAGAAAACTTCCGCCTCCGGTTGTTATTTTTTTGGGAATTTTGCGGGGCAAGAATGCCCCTACCCGCAAGT
>DASRHD010000420.1:0-11542 GCA_035650695.1 Opitutaceae bacterium | reverse complement strand
TGGAGACGCCCTACCGATGAGAATCGGCATCTCCACTTCGGTGATGCAACGCGGTCAGTCCGGCGTGGGCCAATACGTGCTGGCCCTGGTGCGCGCGCTGCTTGGCGAGGCACACCGCCACGATTTCATCCTCTTCGTCCTGGAGGAGGATTTGCCCTTGTTCGGGTTTGCCGCGGCCGCAATGCAACTCGTGCCCGTCGCAGAGCGATTCCGGCCTCCCTTGAATAATGTGCTCTGGCACCAGCTTTACCTTCCACGACTGGCCCGCCGTCTCCAGCTCGACGTGTTGCATGTGCCGAGTTACCGCCGCCTGCTCTGGCCGCATCCCTGCGCGCTGGTCGCCACCCTCCATGATCTCGCGCCCTTTCGGGTCCCCGGGAAATACAATTTGCCACGCATGCTTTACGGGCGCACCGTTGTGCCTTGGCTTGCCCGGCGGCAGGATGAAATCATCACCGTCAGCCAGTTCACCGCTGCCGACATAACCACTTTTCTCGGCCTGCCGCGCCGCCGGCTGCGGGTGATTCACAACGGTCTCGATCATGAGCGATTCCACCCTGGTTCGCGGACCATGGCCAAAACCGCCGTGGCGCATAGCCATGGCGTGCATCAGCCGTTCTTTCTTTATGTGGCCCGGCTGGAACATCCGGCCAAAAACCATGTGCGGTTGATCAACGCCTTCAATCGCTTCAAGACGGAAACAGGCTCCCCCTGGCAATTGGTCCTGGGTGGCAGCATCTGGCGCGGCGCTGAAGTCGTGCAAGGGCTGGTCAGACAGTCGGCCTTTGCCGCCGATATCCACCCCCTCGGCTTTGTCGCGGATGAGGAACTTCCCATGCTCTATCGCGCGGCTGATTTATTTGTCTTTCCTTCGCTTTTCGAAGGCTTCGGCCTGCCTCCCATAGAGGCGATGGCCTGCGGATGTCCGGTTCTATCCTCCACCTCCGGGGCGTTAGGCGAAGTCATCGGCGATGCCGCCGCCATCCTCGATCCGGAAAGTACCACGGATATCCAGACGCAACTGACTCGTCTGGCCGGCGATATCCGGGCACGAAACGAATTGCGTGCCAAAGGACTGGTGCGGGCCGCACTGTTTGACTGGCGGCGTACCGCTGCCGCCACCTTGGAGGCATATGCCAGCGCCGCGGCCAAAAATAAACGTTCGCCGCTTGTCGTGAGGAGGGCCCCGCCATCGTGGCCGGAGCGAACGCCACGTCCCAGCCCGTGGGCCTCCGACGAACCGCTCACCCCACGATCGTGAAAAACCAATCGAGCACTCAAGTACCGGAAAAGGATCCCGCCGAATCTATCCTCGCATGGCACGCGCCCGAGGCGCGATATGCCACCATCCTCGAAACCAGTCTCGATGCGATCATCACCATCGATCAGGCCGGAAAAATCACCGATTGGAATCCGGCGGCCGAGGAGATCTTCGGCTACACCTGTGCCCTGGCAATGGGACGCGAGGCAGCCGGGTTCATCGCGCCCGGCCCGGCGACTCATCGCACGGAGTTTCTCCAAAGTTTAAAAACGGGGAAAGGAAGACTGATCGGAAAGCGAACCGAGATGACCGCCTTGCGGGCCAACGGAGGTGAGTTTCCGATTGAACTAACTCTCACGCGGGCGCTGGATCACGGGCCGCCTTGCTTCACGGCCTGTATCCGCGACATCACGGAACGCAAACGGACAGAGTGTACCCTGCGGAAAAGCGAGGAGAGATTCCGCCTGCTCGTCGAAAGCGTGGAAGACTATGCGATTTACCTGCTGGACCTCCGGGGCCGGATCCTGACCTGGAATGCCGGAGCGGAGCGCATCGAAGGTTATCGGGCGCGCGACATCATCGGCCGGCGCTTCAATCGGCTCTATACGCCGGACGACATCGCCCGGGGAAAACCACAGCAGGCCCTGGTCATGGCGGCAGCGGAAGGCCGTTACAGCGACGAAGGCTGGAGTATGCGCCAGGATGGTTCCCGTTACTGGGCAAGCATCTTGCTCACTGCCCTTCGGGACGAACATGGCGTGTTGTTTGGTTATTCCCGCATTGGACGTGACCGCACCAGACGCAGGGAGGTGGAGATCGAGGCCGGGAGGCTGACCGCGGAACTGGAAAACCGTCTACGGGAACGCACGGCCGAGTTGCATGTGGCAATGCAATTGCTTCGACAATCCGAGGTGCGATGAATCCGCCGCTCCGTATTCTCATGGTGGAGGACAACCCCCCACATGCTGAACTCGTGAAATACGCACTGCGGGAATCCGGTTTCAATTTTTCCGTTGTGCGGGTCGAAACCAAAAATGATTTTGAGAGTCAGCTCGCACAGCAGCCGCCGGACCTCATTCTTTCAGATTATAGCCTGCCCGCCTTTGACGGCCTGGCCGCCCTGCGCATCGCCCAAGCCATGATGCCTGATGTCCCGTTCATCTTCGTGACCGGCACAATGGGCGAGGAGGTGGCGATCGAAACATTGAAAATCGGGGCCACCGACTACGTTCTTAAAACGCGGCTGGCAAGGCTCGGGCCGTCCGTACAGCGGGCGTTGCGCGAAAGCGCCGAACGAAAAGAACGTCATCAGGCGGAAATAAAACTGCGGCATTCGAACGAACAATTGCGGGCCCTGACGGCGTATTTGCAGCATGTGCGGGAAGAGGAGCGAACCCGCATCGCCCGCCAGGTCCATGATGAACTCGGGCAGGCCCTGACCGGGCTGAAGCTGGACCTCTCGTGGTTGGCCGGTCATCTGCCCAAGGGCAACCGGACCCTGCAGCAAAAGGCCCGGACTCTCTCCTCCGGCATCGACACCACGATTCAAACCGTACGAAGGATTTCCACGGATCTGCGCCCGGGTATTCTCGACAACCTCGGGCTCGTCGCCGCCATCGAGTGGCAGGCCCAGGAATTTCAGCTTCGCACCGGCATCCTCTGTACCGCGACGACGATGGTGGCTGAAACGATGTGGGATCAGGAGTTCTCCACGGCTTTTTTCCGCATTTTCCAGGAAACGCTCACCAACATCATCCGCTACGCCGGCGCCAGCCGGGTCGAGGTGACGCTGACCGAGGAGGCGGACCAGCTCGTGCTGGTGATCAGCGACAATGGCCGCGGCATTTCGGAAACGGAAGTCGCCAGTGGCAAGTCGATCGGATTGATCGGCATGCGGGAGCGGGCTTCCCTGCTGGGGGGCGAGGTGATTTTCGCTGGAATTCCCGGGCAAGGCACGACGGTCACCGTCCGGATTCCACTCGTCGCGGCAAAAATATCAACCGGGAGTCCCTGATGAGAATCCTCATCGCCGACGATCATGCGGTCGTGAGACAGGGATTGAAACAAATTCTTGCCGCAGAGTTCAAGGATGCCGTGTTCGGCGAAGCGAACGACGGCCAGCAGGCCCTTGAACTGGCATGGAAGGAGAACTGGAACGTCCTTGTGCTAGACATCACGATGCCCGGACAAAGCGGCTTGGATGTGTTGAAAGCGATAAAGAAATCCCGCCCGAAGCTGCCGGTGCTGATGTTGAGCATGCATCCGGAAGATCAATTTGCCGTGCGTATGCTGAAAATCGGAGCGGCGGGTTATATGACTAAGGAAAGCGCGCCAGCCGAACTCGTCGGCGCCGTGAAAAAAGTAATGTCTGGCGGACGCTACGTCAGTCCAGCCCTGGCCGAAAAAATGGCCGCCTATCTGGCCATCGATGTGCAGACCCCGCCACACGAGCGTCTGTCCGATCGCGAGTTTCTTGTGCTGCGCCTGATTGCCTCCGGCAAAACCGTAAGTCTGATCGCCAAGGAACTTTCGCTGAGCGTAAAAACCATCAGCACGTATCGGACCCGCATTCTTGAAAAGACGGGCATGATTAACAGCGCCGAACTGACGCACTATGCCATTCAAAATCAGCTGGTCGGATAAATCCGTCCACCATCGCCCCTGGTGGGGTAACCACCCACTGCTGCTTGTATGCGAACCGGCTCATATTTCGCATGGCGAATTCTCTTCGCACAAAAACCCCATCGATGGTCACCCCCGCCCTATCCTTTTCGGAGCTGCGTTACCGCCGGCTGTTTGAGGCCGCGCACGACGGGATCCTCGTTGTCGATCCCGAGAGTCGACAGATCATTGATGTAAATCCGTTCCTCGTGACGTTCCTTGGATACGCCCGGGATGAATTCGTCGGCAAAGAATTGTTCGAGATCGGCCTGCTTAAGGATCAAGCCGCTAGTCAGGCCGCCTTCCGGGAACTGAAGACGAAAGGTTATATCCGCTATGAAGATTTGCCGCTTGAGACCAAGGATGGGCGGCGGGTTGACGTGGAATTTGTCAGCAACCTTTACCAAGAGGGAGACCGGGCGGTCATCCAGTGCAACATACGTGACATCACGGCGCGAAAGGAGACCGAAAATGCATTACGGGACGCCAAAGAGCAACTGTCGCGGTACTCCGCGGAATTGGAGGCCACGGTGAAGCTCCGTACCGCCGAACTCCGGCTCAGCAATACACAGCTGGAAACGTTTGTATATTCCATTGCACACGATCTACGCGCGCCGCTGCGAACCATGCAGGGGTTTTCGCAACTCCTGGTCCAGGAACACGCGGCAAACCTGAACCAGCAGGGCCGGGATTACGCCAATTTCATCAACTCCGCTGCGCAGGTAATGGACCATTTACTGGCCGACCTGCTGGCCTTCAGTCACATCAACCAGCAAAAAATGGAGCTGGTACCGGTCTCGCTGGCGACCGCCATGCAGGACGCGCTCTCCGGCTGTGGACCGGAAATAAACGAAAGCCATGCCCGTATCGAAAATATCCCGCCTTGGCCCGCGGTCATGGCCCATGCGGCCACTTTACGGCAAGTGCTCGTGAATCTGCTCGGCAATGCGTTGAAATTTGTTGCATCCAAAACGCCGGAGGTACGGCTCTGGTCGGAGGAACGGCTGGGCGGAGTCGTTCGAATTTGGGTGGAAGACAATGGGATCGGAATCCCGGCAGAATTTCAGCAACGAATTTTTCAGGTATTTCAGCGCCTGCACACCACCGCGTACCCCGGCACGGGTATCGGGCTCGCCATCGTACAGAAAGGAACGGAGCGAATGGGCGGACGGGCGGGCGTGGTGTCCGTCCCCGGCCACGGCAGCAGATTCTGGGTCGAACTGGCCAAGGCCCCGGCCCCCCATCAAGCCTCGACATATGAAAAACGTCATGACGACTGAAGATCCCATTGTCCTGCTCGTGGACGACAGCGATATGGACGGGCTGCTCATGCGCACGGTTTTCGAGCGCGCCGGACTCGTGCAGCCGCTTCAATACGCCTTTGATGGCGAGGACGCCATCGCCTATCTGCGGGGTGACGGTCGCTACCGTGACCGCACGCAATTTCCATTACCCACGGTAGTATTGCTCGATTTGAACATGCCGCGGAAAAACGGCTTTGAGGTGTTGGCATGGGTTCGCCAGCAACCGACGCTCAAACGGCTGTGTATTTACATACTAACTACGTCGAGCCGGATTGAAGACATCGAACAGGCCTATGACTTGGGTGCGAATGCGTATCTGGTCAAACCGGGCAACCTGGATGGGCTGATGCAAATGGCAAATGGCTTTCTCGCCTGGCTCCGGCTCAGCCATTTTGCGCGCCTGCATAATGTGGATGAAGGCCGTGAGCCGGCCTCGACCAGCCGCCATGGCGTCTACCCGGAGCATGCCGACAATCATACGGCGCGGTAAGGCACGCAGAGCATAGGGCCAATTCGTTCCGCGGAGTAGGTCATCACCCACTAAGGGGTCGCGGCGGCGCCACCTAGAGTCGTGGCTAGGCGCTCCTTCGGCAATAACCTATTTGTTCCGCACCATGAAAGACGACCACGCATCGAACAACCGATCAGACAACTACCCTTCCTTGCCGGAGGCGGACGACACTTCTCTCCCGACGCCATTCGACTTCGGATCACTGATCGAGGCGGTCGTCGCACCATGGCGCTGGATCATGATCAACGGTCTGCTTTTTCTGGTGTTGGGCCTGATCGCAGCTTTGGCGATTTTTCGATCAAGTTACACGGCTTCGGTACAATTGAGCCGCTATGAGCCGCCGTTGGTGTTGGACTCTTTCAAACCACAGCCGTTCACCACAGCGGCGCTCTTCAGCATGATCTCGTCGCCAGATGCGTTGCAAAAAACAGGGTCCAAATTAACCCCGCCGCTCTCGACAGAGCAGATGGCCGGGCATCTGACGCTCACAGAGGATCGCGACAGCGATCTCATCATTGTCACGGCGACGGGCAAGACCCCCTTGGAGGCGGTCTCGCTTGCCAATCTGTCTTGCCGCGAAGCCGTTCAGTCCACCCAAACCATGCAGAAAGAGGATGCCATCGAGGCCGGCAGTCTGATCGCCCAGCAACTGGCAAACAGTGAGGCTGACCGCGCCAGGGTCAGGCAACAGCTCGCCGCAATCGAATCTCTTCGCGCCGCCGCACGGAAAAAAGAACAGACTTTGCAGCTGATCTCCAATGCGCCAACCGTCGCCAAAGTTGACAGCGCCAAAATCACCCGGCTTGACGAGAGGACTCAGACCGCCCGTGATGAGCTGGCCGATTTGCAGGCTCGTTACACGGATGCGCATCCCCTCGTCCGCGAGCAAAAGGCCCGGCTGGCGGCGCTCGAAGCACAGCTCCTCCTGTCCGTCCAGGCGAGCAAAGCCGATGACGCCGCAGCGGCCGGGTCGGTCGTGGCCGCCACTCCGCCGTCTGAAACAGCTTCGGCTTCCGCCGATCAAAGCACGGGCTACGACGCACTGGCTCTCCGTCTGAGCGCCCTCGAAAACAGCCATGCCGAACTCGTCGCCCGCCAGCGGGCCATCGACCTTTTTGCCATCCATCCGCCGGGATATTTGCGCATGGTGCACATTGCCACGGTTGAGAATGTGCTCGCGCGACACAAGTGGCCGAGCATCGGCGTGCTCGCATTGTTGTGTGGCGCGCTGGGTGCGCTGGGAACGATCGTGGCCATAGCGATGCGGGAATTGCTCGACGACCGCTTGAAAACAGGCGCGGATGTGAAGCGCGTCGCCCGTCTGCCCTTGCTCGCCACGCTCGGTAATTTGGACACGATGTCACCCGCGAAGAAGGAAAACTGGGCTTTTCGCACCTGGACCGCACTCCAGCGCAGGCTGAGCATGTCGCCGAACCACGGCCTCGTTTGCGGTTTCACCTCATCCGGTCCGGGTGAGGGGCGCTCGACATGGATCGATCTGCTCTCTCAGTCCGCCCGGCAATGCGGCTTTACCGTCCTCACCATTTCTTCCTCCGAGGCGAACGGCAGAAAGTTCAGCCCGCCGGACGAATCACGGTCTCCGATGTCGGACTCGACTGCATTCACCGCCATGGTCACGGCGAATCCGGCGCAGTTGATGGAAAAATTAACAGCACCGAATCTCTCATCCTCTGTCAATCTGCCGCTGCCCAGCGGATGGGTCTGGGAGTTGGACCGGCGCAAACAATGGCAACGCGCGCTCAACTCCTGGCGAATGATTGAGAACGTCGTAATCTTCGTCGAACTCCCACCGGTGTCCGATCCCGAAACGGTGCTTCTTGCTGAAAATATGCCCAATCTGATCTGGCTCACGGAAAGCCACAAGGCGGAGGCAGCGGAAACGATCGAACAACTGGAAACTCTGCGTAATGCCCGGTGCCGCCTCGTGGGGGCGGTCTTGAACCGGGAGCCAGCGTTTACCTCAAAGCGCAACGTTGCGCGCTGGTTTGGCCACCGTTCATCTATGCTGGCCTCGGTCTTTGGCCTGATGAGCGGTACGGTTTCAGCGCAGGTACCCGCACCGGCCGCCGATCCACCTCCGGCGCAAAGCCGGGGCGCCTTCGCCGTGACCGACCCGGCGCAGCGGGCGCCATGGCAGCAACGGCTCACTCTCGGGCCAGGCGATCTGCTTAATCTCAGCGTCTTCGGACAGCCGGAACTCACGCAATTGCAAGTCCCCGTCGGACCCGATGGCCGGATCAGTTATCTGGAGGCTCAAAACATCATGGCTGCCGGACTGACTGTTGACGAGTTCCGGACGGCGCTGAACCTTGAGCTTGGAAAATTCCGGAGCGCGCCGGAGGTCATCGTCATTCCTGCCGCGTATCGGAGCAAAAAGTATTATGTGCTCGGTGCGGTAGGCAAAAAAGGCGCGTTTCCTCTCAACCGGCCGATGACGATCATCGAAGCCGTTTCCCAGGCGGACGGGCTCGAAATGGGCGTGACGGATCGCAGTGAGGTCGTGCTTGCCGATCTGTCGCGAAGTTTTATTGCACGTCAGGGCAAGCATTTGCCGGTGGATTTTGAAAAACTTTTTCTCGAGGGCGATCTCTCCCAAAACATCGCTTTGGAGCCGGACGACTACCTTTATTTTCCCTCCGGCGAACGGCCACAGATTTATGTGCTGGGTGAGGTTCGTTTTCCCGGTGCCCTGGTCTTCAGCCCGCACACCAGCACGCTGGAGGCCATCGCCGTCCGGGGCGGCTTCTCGGATCGAGCCTGGCGGACACGCCTCCTCGTCATCCGCGGCTCCCTGGATCATCCACAAGCCTTTGTCGTGAACGCCGCCGACGTGCTTTCCGCCAAGACGACCGATTTCCAACTGCAGCCGCGGGATATTGTTTATGTCAGCAGCCGGCCCTGGATCAGGGCTGAGGACCTGTTGGACGACGCGGCCTCCGCCTTTGTTCAATCCGTCATCGTTACCGCGACCGGGTTGCATGTCGATCCGATCGGCGATCGCTAAAAAAACGCAGTCTTCGAATTATGAAATCATCTCCGTCACCCGCCTTCCGCGTGAAGATAGCATACCCCCTCCTGTCCGCGGGGGCAATGGTGATGCCGTGCAAGCGTCCAATCCGCTTGCGCGGTATTTTTTTCCGGGTCACCTGCGCGAGTGCGCTCGCAGCGTTCGTTCTGGCCGGTTGCACCAGCACTCCGGTGGCCCCTCCCGCCACGACCTCGGTGAGCAATCTCGTCGCGCCGGCCAATCCCCCTCAACTCGATCCCGCGCTGCTTCAGCTCTCGACCGACGCCTTCACGCTCGGTCCCGGCGATAAGATGGAAATCGAATTCATCGGCGATCTGTCGAGCCGCACCAGCGTGGAAGTCGGTCCCGACGGAAAGATTTATTTCTACCTTCTCCCCGGGATTGATGTCTGGGGGCTGACACTGCCTCAAGCCAGGGATTTGATCGCGGAAAAGTCCGAAATGTTCCTGCGAAAAAAACCCGGAGTTGCGATCACCCTGCGCGAGGTAAACAGCAAACGCATCTGGGTTCTCGGGCACCTCAACAATCCGGGGATTTTCCCAATGTCTGGCCCGGTAACGCTGCTCGATGCGGTGGCTGAGGCCGGCGGACCGACCGCGGCCATCGAGACCAATGGACTAGGGAGCCCCAAGATGGCGACGGCTGATTTGCGGCATAGCTTTGTGCTCCGCCGCGGGCAGATGATCCCCGTGGATTTTCAGCGTCTGATTTTTGAAGGCGATCTTTCCCAAAACATCTATTTGCAACCGGGCGACTTTGTTTACCTGCCCTCGGCCATGGCTCGAACGGTGCATGTGCTTGGCGCCGTTGCCCTGCCGGGCGCCGTGGCTTCCGACAACGGAATCACGCTAATCCAGACCATTGCCAGCGCTGGCGGCACGATTAAGGATGCCTATTTGTCTCATGTCGCTGTCGTCCGCGGTTCTCTCACTCAGCCGACGATTTCGATTGTCGACTACCTGGCCATCGTAAAGGGAACTGCCCCCGATGTTTTCCTCGAGCCTCACGATATCGTCTACGTTCCCTACACGCCCTATCGCACGCTCACTCGCTACATGGATCTGATCCTGCGAACCTTCGTGCAAACCGTGGGGGTGAACGAAGGCGCCCACGCCGTTTCCTCCAAGGCAGGCTCAGTCGGGGTCAACGTGCAGGTCAATCCCGGAATCCGTTAACCCGGGCGGCACCCGCCTGATCCGCCATGAAGGGATGATCGCAACCAGACCGTCTTGCGCATGAAGCGGTGGAGCGTCCCTGCATCATGAAATCATCGACTCTTTATGCACCACCGGTCGATCGGATCATGACGGCTCGGTCGTTGTCAGCCAGTGTTCACGACCGTTACCGAAAAACTCGTTTTTTTTCGTCCCTCGATGGGTTGCGTGCCCTGAGCATCCTGGCGGTGATCTGGCATCACACCGCCTCAGCCAGCGCCGCGCATGCGATTCTTCACGAAGGTAACCAGGGAGTAAATCTGTTCTTCGTCATCAGTGGATTCTTGATTGTCACCCTGTTGCTCCGCGCGAAGGCGCGATCCGGAACGTTTTCCCTGGCAAAATTCTGGGGCCGGCGGAGCCTGAGAATCCTGCCGGTCTATTACGGCGTGCTTGGACTGTATGTTGGAGTGGTGTTCTTTCTGGAGCGAACCCCGGTTTACCGGCAGGCCTTCTTCGGTAATCTGCCGGCCTTCGCTACGTTTACATCCAACTGGTTTGTCAGCCTAAAAAATCCGCGGGTGATTTTTTACTTCGCCTGGTCGCTGGCCGCCGAAGAGCAATTCTATCTGGTCTGGCCCTGGTTTGAGCGCTATTTGCGCGGAGCCTGGCCCCTGCTGGCCGCGCTTACCGCGCTCCTGGTCACGCAAGGCGTGGCCATCGCTACACTGGCGCAGAATCCGGCGGCACTGCCCCTGGCATTGAGAATCATCTCCAGCGTCCCGGCAACCATCCTGCTTGGTGTCGTCCTGGCCCATTTGCTCGACGCTCCCGCCAGCTTCCGCCTTTTGTACGGCATCACCGGCCACCGAGGAAGCGCCCTGACGGCGCTCCTGCTGACACTTGCGGCACTGGGCGCCAGACCATCGCTTGGACCGGCCGCGGATCTGGTCACCGCGGCTTCAATGATGATGCTGGTGGCAGCCTGCGTGGTCCGCGAGGACAATGATTTGGCGCGAATTTTATCCACCCCGGTTGTCGCGTGGGTCGGCAAGGTCAGCTACGGAATGTATCTCTTTCATATGTTCGCGGTGAACGCCATCCACCGGCTGTTGTCCCCGTTGGGCTTTTCCTCTCCGTATCTCATTTTCGCCGGTGGAGTTTTGCTGGCGGTGGGAATGGCGTCATTGAGCTACCGCTTTTTCGAGAGTCGCCTGCTGAAGGTGAAAGACCGGCTGTTTCGCGAAAACGCCGCGCCAAGCCCATTGCTTGTCGGACGGACACCGACAATTTAATCAGAGGGCCGCCGACATCAGGGTAATGCGGAAACGCATACCCTGTCGGCATGAAAAACGTCATTGGCGGCAGGTTTCTTTTCCTGACCGCGACCCTTCTCATCGCCACTGGCTTCACTTCCACCCTTTCGGCGCGGCCAACCGTCACGGTGGCCGCGACCGATCCCACTGCCACGATTGGCTCTACTTCCGACACTGCCCTGCTCACCTTCACCCGCACCGGCAGCACCACCGCCGCTTTGACGGTCAACTACTCGCTCGGCGGCACCGCCGCGAAGTGGACCGACTACTACCGCCTGCCGCAGGG
>DASRHD010000419.1:0-6269 GCA_035650695.1 Opitutaceae bacterium | reverse complement strand
GATATTTTCACCGATGAGGTGACAGCCGGATATGATTACCAAGCCTGGACGGGTAAGGTCATCATCGCGCCCTACGAGGAAATCACCGGACCGGGCAATGTCGTACCACGCATTGGCCGCATCCGGCGGGTCGTTCGTTTTGTGCAAACCAAGCAGACGCATTCCGGGTTCGGGGACATCGAGCTGTCCGGCAGCTATGACGCCTATCAGGACGAGAGCAGTGGATGGGATGCCTCTCTCACTGGAGAGGTGAAGTTCGGCACGGCCAGCGCGAGTAAGAATCTTGGTACGGGCAAGGATGACTTTTCGCCGAGCATCGACGTCTCGCGTACGCTGGGAAAATTTACTCCGTGGCTGAATGTGGGATATTGGTTCGTCGGCAAACCCGCCGGCACAAATTTGCGCGATTATGCCTACGGCACTCTCGGCACAAGCTACGCTGTCGACGACAGCACGAGTGTCAGCCTGAGTTTTGACTGCAGCGAGCGAAGCAGCGATGCCTCCAATGTCGCCAACGACGTGGCCTTGGATCTAAACCGGAAGCTCGATAAATCCTGGTCTGTCGATGCCTACGTCCTCGCCGGCCTGAGCAAGGCGGCGCCGGACTTTGAGGTGAACGGCTCCGTTAGTTATAAATTCTAAATTACTTAAGGCCACCTTTTCAGGAAGAAGACCGCAACTGTAACCGGCCCGACCGCCAAACGTCTATAACCCCCATATGCATGCCGTCTCAAACAGTGCCCCCAACGGTGCCGCGGCCCGCATTTATGTTACTTATCAATCCATGAAAAAATTCATCTATATCATCGCCCTCACCTTCGCCTGCGCCTACTCCGTTCAAGCCCAAAGCCTGCCCAAACATCCGCGCCCTCCCAAGCATCATGATATTCGTCATGATCGCAAAGATATCAAACACGATAAGAAAGATATCCATAATGACCAAAAGGACATTAATCACGATAGGAAGGATGTCCGTCAGGACCAGGCCGATATCAATAAGGATAAAAAGGATGTCGCCGCCGACCAGAAGGACATCAACCACGATAAAGCCGACCTCGCCAAGGATCGCACCGACGTGGCCCAAGACCGCACCGATCTGCGCACCGATCTCAAGGATGGCGACAAGACCGATGCCCAAAAAGATCGCGCCGACCTCAAGGCCGACCGGAGCGATCTCCGCCAGGATACCACCGACCTGGCCAAGGACCGCGCCGACCGCAATGCCGATGTACGCGATCTGAACAAGGATCGTGTCGATCGGAACCAGGATGCGAAAGATTTGGCCAAGGACCGCGCCGATCGCAACGCCGACGTCAAGGATCTGCGCAACGACCAGAAGGATCTCCATCAGGATCTGCAAAGCGCAGGCTCAAACTAAGCATAATCCCTCAGCAGTTTGACTGGAACGCCGGAGAGCATTCTCCGGCGTTCTGTGTTTTGCACGACCGACCCGGGCTTGGTCGGGCTTAAGTTCAGCGTGTCACCTTTCGTTACGGCAGCTTTACGCTATATTTAAAGCCGAGTGGTCGTCCGGCTTCATCCCTCGGTGGTTTGCGACGTTAAAAAGCAATGCCCTTCCTTTGCATTGGAGATGAGCTTCGCCGACGACGACTGCCTCTCCGGGCATTCATCGGTGTCTTGGCGCTTGCCGGCCTATTCTTCCTTCCTCGTCTGTTCGCAGTCAGCCTGCCCGACCTGCCCGCCTCCCCCCGACCGAACCCCGAGCCGGCGGCGCCGGCAGGCTGGGATGTTTTCACGCCGCCGGTCGCGGGTGGGCAACCCGCCGCTGGAGCACCTGCGATTGCAGAATGGACATCAACCGGCGCGCCGGACGATACGCTCATTCTCACCGGCGATCAGTTCTCCCATTTTGCGGCCAACAGTAACGAGGGAAAGGACACCGAGTTTCTTTTTTACGGACAAACGACCTCTTCCAATGGCATCGAGGCGCCCGGTTTGATCCAACGGTTGGATGGGCTCAAAGCCGCGGTCACTCTTCCGTCCATCCTTCCTTCCTGGTCCACTTACTTCCTCTGGCCGAGAAATTCGACCGGCTATGGCTATCCCGTAGCCATCAACCGAACGGAAAGCTGGTGGCTCAATCCCGACAGCCGGGTGACCCGGGGTGAGGTGGTTTCCGTTTACGGCCGGAATCTTTCTCACAACGGTGGCACTAGCGCCTCCTGGGTTTATCTTCGCGCCGCCGACGGCACGGGCCAGTGGGCTGCCGTCAATTCGGCAAACCCCTATCGCGTCCAGTTCACCGTTCCCGCCGCGCTCCCCAACGGCGTCTATGAAGTATGGATCCATAACGGCCATGGCGGCCATTACGGCTGGAGCGGACCTCTTTCCCTCACCATTACCGATCCTCTATCCTGGCAAGGCCCTGTCTTTGATGTCGATTTATATAAGCGTGCAGGAGATGCAGATGACTCCGATGCGATCGACCGCGCTTTGGTGCAAAATGGGAACTACCTTTATTATCATCCCGGCAGCCAAAACACGGTCCGATTCAGCGCTCGCGTATACAGTTTGAGCCGCGCCATCGGGCTGCAGCATGACACCCGTTTTATCGGCGCCGGAAAAACCGCGACGGTATTGAAATGCAATGCCAATTTCACCAATTCCAGCGCAGCCCTGGCCGTTTTCTGCGCGCAGGGCCAGGGTCGCCCGATAAATTCAGAAATCCGTGATCTGACTATTGACGCAAATAATCACCTGCGGACCCGGGCCACGTCGGGTTATGGCTATCTGCTCATGTGCAACTGGAATCCGGCATTCTCGACCGATCTCCACCTCACCAACGTACGGTTCCAAACGCTTCTTTCCAACACCGGATGCGTCTCCCTCTCTAATCTTCATCATCTCTCCTTTGTCGGGTGCGATTTTATTGGTGGAGAATTGTTCCTTTCCCAAGATGAACAAATAGCGATCCAGGGCTGCACATTTATCGAGGCAAACCAGCAGGAACGGGCGATTGGAGAAATCAGCTCCAGCGAGCTCAGCCTCACCGATTCAGTCTTCGCCGATCTGGACATCACCCGGCCGGAGATGCGCGGAGAGGGGCGGGTCCTCGCTGGAAATTCCAATTTCGGCGCGCAATGCCATTACTATATCGGCAATAATACAACGGTTAAACTGGGCCCCAGTCTGGGCGGCAATACCGGCGAGCAGATACTTTGCGAAGGATATTTAAATACCTATGATTGCGCCGCGCCGACCGCCGCCACCGCTACAACCCTCACCCTAGCCGGCTCTTCCACCAATTACACCGGCAATTTCGCCACGGCGGTGATTGTTTCAGGCAAGGGGCTCGGCCAATATCGACGTGTTACCGGCTATGCTCCGGCCGGTAAAGTAATCACCATCTCCCCGGCCTGGAACGTCATTCCTGACTCAAGCAGCCGTGTCTTGATGGAGGCCGGCTCCTACCAATGGGTGATTTACGACAATAATTTTTCCGGCAAGGATTATTATGCCGACGGATACACGGCCATGACCGCCATCGAACCGTATGGCGGCTGCTATGATTGGGTGGGCGACAGCAATGCCATCTCCGATATGCACACGGCATTATATTTACAGGCTGTCCAGGGCTATTCATCCTCTATGCCGTGCATCCATCCCTGTTTTTTTAATCTATTTGCCCGCAATTTCATCCAATCCTGCAGCAGCGGCCTGCGCGCAAGCTGCAGCCTGCCCAATACCACCCGGGACCCAGGGGTAGGTTTTATCGGCAATATTTATCGTGGAAACAACCTTTCCGATATCGTGGATCTGGGCGCGTTCCATGCCATGGATGAGAATCCCAGCGTACCGGGATCGCCCATGGACATGACGCTCTTCGAGCACAATATTCTGACCAATCTTTCCCAGGCTTTTGACCTCTCCCCCCAAGACCAGGTTCGTACCGTCGATACGCTTCTATATAAGAACGCTGCGCAACGGGGGGCCTCGTCACTGCCCGGCTCGTTTGCCGTCAACTTCGCCCCCACCACCAGCAATCCGGCGTTAAGTGGCAACCGCTGGGAAGGTTTTGAAACCACTTATGCGGGTAACAGTCCCGGCTTCATCCTCGAAGTCCCCTTCCGCACCTTTGATCTCTCCTCGGCATCTCCGTCCGCTGTCATGCAAATATTGAATTCCGGCACGTCGGCGCTCAGTTGGAAGGCGAGCTCGAGCGCGCCGTGGCTGACATTATCGAGCACCGATGGAACCATTCCCGATGAAGATGCCCGCTCGGACGTCACCTTGACATGCAATCCGGCCGGCCTTTCGCCAGGAACGCATACCGCGACCATTACCATTTCGGCCGTCGGCAATTTCCAGGTTAAACGGGTCACCGTGGCCTTTACCACGTCTTGAGGCGCCAGCCCTGGGCGGGTCAGCCGGACGATACGCGCTCAGCGGTCGACCGCCTGCATGTTGGCCGCGGCGTAGCGCGCGCCGACCACTGCCTCCGGCGGTATCGTCGCCTCCAGTTCTGTCACTTCCGCCGCCGTCAGCTCCAAGGCCGCCGCGCCGGCATTTTCGTCCAGATATTTCCGGCGCTTTGTTCCCGGGATCGGCACGACGTCCTCACCCTTGGCCAGCACCCAGGCCAGCGCGAGCTGGCCGGCGGTTACGCCCTTGCGCTCCGCAATTGCTCGCAGCCGCCCCACCAGCGCAAGGTTGCGCTCGAACGCCCCGTCCTCGAAGCGCGGGAACCGCAACCGCCGCGAATCGTGCGTCCCCAGCTCGTCCCGCTTCGTAATCGTGCCGGTAAGGAAACCACGCCCAAGCGGGCTGTACGGCACGAAGCCAATGCCCAGTTCGCGCAGCGTGGGAAGGATCTCTTTTTCCACGTGCCGTTCCCAGAGCGAATACTCCGTCTGCAGCGCGGTGATCGGATGCACCTTGTGCGCCCGCCGGATCGTCGACGGTGACGCTTCCGACAGGCCGAGATACCTCACCTTGCCCTGCTTCACCAGCATGGCCATTGCGCCCACCGTTTCCTCGATCGGGGTCCGCGGATCCACCCGGTGCTGATAATACAAATCAATGTGGTCCACTCCGAGACGTCGCAGCGACGCCTCACATGCCGCCTTCACGTATTCCGGCCGGCCGTCGACTTTCCATACGCCGGGATTCTCCCGCGTGCGGACGCTGGCGAATTTCGTCGCCAGAAAAACCTCCCCGCGCCGGTGGCGAATCGTCCGTCCGATCAATTCCTCATTGTCGCCGAAACCGTAGGCGTCGGCGGTGTCGAAAAAATTAATGCCCTGATCCAGCGCACGCAGAAGCGTGGCGGCCGACTCGGCATCGTTTCGCTCCCCGTAGAAATCGCTCATGCCCATGCAGCCGAGCCCGATCCGCGAAACAACCGCACCCTGGGAACCGAGCCTGACCTTGTCCATGCCTTATCGATCTGCACCTTGGCGGATTAGTCAACTCCGCTAAACGTGCGGACCGTGCAGGCGCCCACCCTACCGGTATAAGCAAAGCACCGTCCCTCTTTCATCTTTTCGAATTTCCGCCTCACCGGTCGAGGTTTTGGTTGATTCAGCCGCCGTCCCTTTGAAAAAATGCGCCGCTTGTTTTTTCCCCATGCGCCTTCTCCTCCCGCTTCTTTTTCTCTGTGTTTTCGCTGCGGCCGTCTCGGCCGCTCCCTCCATCGACCAACCGTTCGCCGAGCTCAAGCTCAGCGACGGCCGGGTCTTGCGAAACGCTAGGCTCAGGTCTTTCAACTCCGACAGCATCTTCGTGAAATGCGACGATGGCATCCTCCAATTGCCCTATCGCGCCTTCCCCGCAGACCTGCAGCCACAACTCGCCCAGGCCCGGGCCAAGGCCCTGGCGGCGGACAGCGCTTCCGCTCCGCCTCCGAACCCGCCCGCGCCGCCCGTCGCGCCCGGCTTTCGCCCGGCGCCGCCCCGGCCGTCCGCTTACCAAATGTCGCAGGACGAAATGGAGCGGCTGGCGCTGGCCAAGGAGAAAGCCAATGAATGGGCGCGCCAGCATTTTCATTACAATGCCCTCATGCTTTCGATGAACGTCCGCATCAACGACATTAGCCTCCAGCTTTCCGAACCGCGCCGGGTCTCGCTGCGCGCGCCCATTTACCAGGTCAATGGAAGGATTCTCATGGCCTGCTCGGATGTGGGGAGCGGCCGCGACCTCGATCCCCGGGAAACGCTTTTTTCCGTCACACTCGAGGTTGACGCCGTGGGCAGGATTGCCGTGATCGATTCGTCGGAAAAGCCGGGCGACCAGAGCGAGGAGCACAAGCG
>DASRHD010000418.1:0-2403 GCA_035650695.1 Opitutaceae bacterium | reverse complement strand
CCCCATCGGCGGCGGCAGCGCCAATTTTCGATTCTCCTCCCTTCCCACCCAGTACGGCGAAAAAGCCGTGGTCCGCATCCTCGCCACCACCAACAAAAAATCGATGCTCACGCTTGATCGGATGATGATCTCGCAAACGATTCTGGAGCCGTTCAAGCGCCTGATTGAAAACCCCAACGGCATCATTTTTGTCACCGGTCCCACCGGCTCGGGCAAGACCACGACCCTCTACGCCGGGTTGCACGAGATCAACAAACCGGGCGTCAACATCAGCACGATCGAGGATCCGATCGAAATCCAGCTCGCCGGCGTCACCCAAAGCCAGGTCAATACCCATATTGACCTGAAATTTTCCACCCTCCTGCGGTCGCTGCTCCGCCAGGATCCCGACGTGATCCTGGTCGGCGAAATTCGCGACTTGGAAACGGCCAAGATCGCGACCGAGGCCGCCCTCACCGGTCACGTCGTCTTCGCCACCCTCCATACCAATACCGCGCCCCAGGCCATCGTCCGTCTCCAGGAAATCGGCGTCGAGCCGTACATGGTCGCACCCTCGGTCATCGGCGTGCTGGCCCAGCGCCTGGCCGCCCGTATCTGCGAAAATTGCAAGGAAGCCTACTATCCGGCGCGCGAGACCTTGCTCAAATACTTCGAAGAGGACGGGCTGGAGGAAGTGCCCTTTCTCCGCGGGCGCGGCTGCTCGCGCTGCCGCGGCACCGGCTATCACGGGCGCATTGCCTTCCATGAGCTCGTCATCATCACGGAGGAGATCCGCACGCTGATCAGCGAAGGCCGCAGCGCCCAGGAGATCACCCAGGCCGCGGCCAAGGTCGGCTACAAGCCGCTCCGCTACGACGGTTTGAAAAAAGTTCTCCTGGGAATGACCACGATCGATGAAATCGAGGACAATACCAGCATCGAATGGTCCACCTGACCGAGATTTTGGATTGCAGATCATCGAATTTGAAAAAAACGTAGTCCTCGCGTCCCTCTCCTCCGGACTGCCTCCCGCCTAATGTCCGAACAGATTCTCGATTCTGAAGCCTTGAATAACCTTCGCGCGCTCGACCCGGAGGGCGGCGATGCCTTTCTTCGGGAGGTCGCAGGTATTTTTCTGGAGGATACGCCGAAACGGCTCGGCGAGCTCGAGCAAAGCCTCGCCGCCGGGGACGCCCCCACCTTCATCCGCGCCGCCCACAGCATCAAGGGCGCCTCGGCCAACCTCGGCGCGGCCCTGTTGCGCGCCGCCGCCGAGCAGCTGGAGCACCGCGCGAAAAAAGAAGGGCTCGCGAACGTCAGCGCGCTCGTCGCCGAGGTGAAAACCCAATTTGACCGCGCCCGGACGGCGCTGAACGAGCTGCTGCCCCCGGCATAAACGCCGTCTCGTGTCCATGGCTGCCTTCGCGCCACCAGGCGAGTGCCCCCTCTGCGGCGGATTCGTCCCGGCCGGCCGCAAGTCCTGCCCCGCCTGCGGCTCCGACGAACGCAGCGGCTGGAGCGAGGAGACGCAGAGCGACGCGCTCGACCTGCCGGGGGAGGATTTCAACTACCGCGATTTCGTGCGCGAAGAATTCGGCGGCGGCGGCCGGCGCACCAAGCCGCCCCTTTTCTGGTGTCTGGTCGGTCTCGCCCTGGTCGTGATGCTCGCGTGGTTCTTCATCTTCGCCCGTTCCTAAAATGCCGCGCGCCGCCCTTCTCCTTTTTATTTTTTCCGCGCTTGCCGCCCGCGCGTCCGAGCCGCTCACGCTCAAGGTCGGCGGCCTCGAACGCACCTGCCTTCTGCACGTCCCGGCCGGACTCGATCCACGACAGCCGGCGCCCCTGGTCCTCGCCCTCCACGGGCATGGCGGGCGCGGCGCGCAGATGGAAAATTTCACCCGCTTCAGCGCCCTGGCCGATCGCGAAGGCTTCCTCGTCGCCTATCCCGACGGGATAGGCCGGAGCTGGAACGATGGCCGGGACAACGCCCAGGCCGAAGCCGCGCTCAAGCACGTTGACGATCTGGCGTTTTTCGACGCGTTCGTGGCCGCGATCGGCAAGCGGCATCCGCTCGATCCCAGGCGCATTTACGTCACCGGCATGTCCAATGGCGGGTTCATGAGCTTCACCCTCGCGGCGCGACGCGCCCAGGTTTTTGCCGCAGCCGCGCCGGTCTGCGGCGGCATCGGCACCGCGCTCGCCGCCGATTTCTCGCCCGCCGCGCCGGTGTCGGTCCTCGTCATCCAAGGCACGGCCGACCCGATCGTGCCGTACGGCGGCGGCGAGGTTCGCCAAGGCCGCGGTCACTTCATCGGCACCGACGATGCCATCAACCTCTGGCTCAAGGCCGACGCCTGCCCAGCTCAGTCCGCCCGCGCCGAACTGCCCGACCGCGACCGGCTCGACGGCTGCCGGGTCACCACG
>DASRHD010000417.1:0-7278 GCA_035650695.1 Opitutaceae bacterium | reverse complement strand
GTTACCGGATCATCAAGCAAGTGCTGGCCGATCCCCACCGTTCGGTGCTATTGGTGCAGACCAAAGTCGAAGTGCTGGATCAGTCCTTGCATGGCAAACTGCGGCTCTACGCGTTGCTTGCTCCGCATCTCGCTCGCCACGGCAGCGGCAACTCCGGGTCATGTTCGGAAGTCGGCGATAATCGCCTGCTTCACGCGACCCGCGGCGATGTTCACCTTTCGATGGGCTGCAGCCGCGGGTTTGCGCGCCGGTCAGTCGGATATGTCGGCGCCAGCGACGGTTGGCAGGATTTGATGACAAACTTCAAGATGGACTGGGAATTTCGCGGCGCGCCGAACGGCAACCTCGCGCTCACCGGCGAAATTGAACTCGATGACAGTGCCGAATTCACGGTGGGTGTCGCGCTCGGCAGAAGCTGCCAGAGCACCGTGACAAAATTGCTGCAATCGCTGGCGGATCCGTTCGAGCTTCACCGCGAGGCCTATGTGCGCCAGTGGCAGCGCACGGTGGTCAAGCCGGAGTATGATTTCAGCGGGCACACGTCCGACGGCGGTCACATGTATCGGCTGAGCCGCTGCCTCTTGCTCGCCCACGAAGACAAATCGTTCCAAGGTGCGCTGGTCGCCTCGATGAGTATCCCGTGGGGCGAAACGAAGAACGACCGCGATCTGGGCGGTTATCATCTGGTTTGGACACGCGACTTGGTGCAGAGCGCGACCGCCCTCCTCGCCTCCGGTCAGACCGGGACTCCGTTGCGCGCCTTGATCTGGCTCGCGGCCATTCAGCGGGCGGATGGCCGGTTCCCCCAAAACAGCTGGATCAATGGCAATGCGTATTGGTCCGGGGTGCAACTCGATGAAGTTGCCGTGCCCATCCTGCTGGTGTGGCGTTTGCATCGCGAGGGAGTCTCGCTGGGCCGGTTTGATCCGGCCGTCATGATTTTGCGGGCCGCAGCCTATCTCATCCGGCATGGACCAGTCACCGCACAGGAACGCTGGGAAGAGAGCGCTGGCTACTCCCCCTCCACACTCGCCACGGTAATCGCCGGCCTGGTTTGTGCCGCGGACTTTGCCCAACAGCGCAATAAAATGGATGCCGCAGAGTTTATCCTGCAATATGCAGACTGGCTGACGGCGCACGTTGAAGAATGGACTGTCACGACAGCCGGCGAATTGGTTGAAGGGTTCCCGCATCACTACATCCGGATCAATCCCACGGATCCCGAGGTACCGGATCCGCACGCCGATCCCAATACCACGATGCTTACCGTCGCCAATGGCGGCGGCATTCATCCGGCAAGAAACGTTGTCGGTGGCGATTTTCTTCACCTGGTGCGGCTGGGCATCCGTGCGGCGGACGATCCTCTCGTGCGCAATTCCATCGCGGTCATGGATCGACTGCTGAAATGCGACCTGCCGCAGGGGCCGGGCTGGCACCGTTACAATCTCGACGGCTATGGGCAGAAGGAGGGCGGCGGCGCTTTCGACGGTACAGGCATCGGCCGCGTGTGGCCGATATTAACCGGAGAGCGCGGCCATTACGAACTTGCCGCCGGCCACGATCCCAAACCGTTTATCGCCGCGTTGGAAAAATTTGCCAACGAAGGCGGAATGATCAGCGAGCAGTTATGGGACGCCGATGACCTGCCGGGGAGGGAATTGTGGCGCGGGCGGCCCACCGGGGCGGCCATGCCGCTGTGCTGGTCGCATGCGGAATACGTGTCTCTTGTTCGCAGTGCCCACGATGGCGTGTGTTTTGATCGAATCGAACCGGCCTTCCAGCGTTATGTCGTCAATCCGGTAAAAAACCGGCACGAGATGTGGAGTGTCCGCCATTCGATTCGCCGCATGCCTCATGGCAAAATTTTGCGCCTCATCGTTGCGGCGGACGCAACCGTCGTATGGTCCGCCGATCATTGGGTCAGCACCCATAAGGCAGATACCGCCGAGATTAGCGCCTTGGCGGTGTGGTTCGCCGATCTTCCCACGGCGGACTACCCGGACGGTTCGGTGATCGAGTTCACTTTCTTCTGGAAAGAGACCCGGCACTGGGAAGGCAGGAATTATTCCGTCGCCGTCAGTGGGCCAAAATAAGAGGGCGCCGGTGAATGCGAAAAAATGTCAAAATGAGCACGTCCGGAATCAATGCAAGGACCGGTGGACGGCGGGGAAAAGCGATGCCCCGTGCAGAACCTTCGGTCAGCGTGCTGACGATTGGGCATTCCACACGTACACTCGAGGAATTCATCCGCCTGCTTCGGGCCCACGGCGCGACTCGCGTCGTGGATGTGCAGACGGTGCCGCGGTCCCGGCACAACCCGCAATTCAACAAGACTTCGCTGCCCGGCGCATTGAAAAAAGCCGGATTGGGCTACGTTCACCTTCCAAGACGTGGCGGACTGCGTCACGCAAAGTGCGATTCGCTCAACCTGGGCTGGCGAAACGATTCCCTTCGGGATTTTGCGGATTACATGCAAACGCCGGAATTCGAGCAGGGCCTCGACGAATTGATTCAATTGGCGAACCAGGAGCGAATCGCATTGATGTGCGCCGAAGCGGTGCCGTGGCACTGCCATCGTTCGCTCATCGCCGATGCGTTGCTCGTTCGTGGAATCCGCACCGAGGACATCATGAGTCCGACTCGCCGCCAGATCCATACGCTGACTCCGTTCGCCAAAGTCCGGGGCACCACGATCACTTATCCGGCCGGGGCTTTACGGAGCACTCCAAAGAAACCGTCGGCTAAACGAACGGAACCACGCCAATCGAAGAAATCTAATCCGCTTTAGAACCTGTTTCCTTATGCAGGCATTCGACGAAATCCACCAAGCGATTCATTATCCGCCGGATCGCCGTTTTCGTGTCTGGATCGATCCCCGGTTCGTTTTTGCGTTTGTCGTTGTCGCTCTCGCTCCCGTCGCGATGGCATGGGGACAATATCTGATCGCCGGGCTTCCAACGGAGACTTTCCTGCCGCCCATCAATCTGGAAACTCCTCCTACTCCGCATGGTTTCCCCGCGTGGCTGCGACTGACTCATTTTGTAAATTTCTTTTTTCTGCTGCTCCTTGTCCGCAGTGGACTCTCCATTTTGATGGATCACCCGCGGCTCTACTGGAACCGTCATTGCACGCCAAACTCGGAGTGGATGCGTTTCACGCCGCTCGAAGTGCCCATGGACCGCCTGTGGACGGCGAAGGACGACGCCCGCTACATTTCCCCGCTGGTAGCCTTGCCCGGATACCGGCACACCGTGGGCATGGCGCGAGCGTGGCATTTCCTTTCGGTTTACGGATTCCTGCTTAATGGTTTCATTTTCATTGCGCTGCTTTTCTTCACCGACCAATGGAAGCGCCTGATCCCAACCTCGTGGGAAATCGTTCCCGCCGCCTGGAAAGATTTTGTCTATTATGCCACGCTTCATCTGCCGGCGGAGCCAAACGGCTTCTATCAATTCAATCCACTGCAACAGCTTTCATACTTCGCCGTCATCTTCATCATGGCGCCGCTATCCATGCTGACCGGGATAGCGATGTCCCCGGCGGTGGATAATCGGTTCCCGTTTTATCCAAAGCTCTTCGGGAGCAGGCAGGGAGCACGATCCATTCATTTCATTTTGCTGATGGGTTACCTGAGCTTTCTGGCGGTGCACGTGGGATTGGTCGTCATCACTGGATTTGTGAGAAATATGAACCACATCGTCATGGGGCGCGATGACACGCAGCTCATCGGCATGATGGTCGGTCTCATCGTCATCGGCCTTGTCGTGCTTTCCTGGGCACTCTTTCACTTTATCGCATGGAAATCCGCCCGCGCCATGCAGCACGCGCACAAAGCCCTCGCCGAGTTATTTCACTGGAACGTGTTGAGCCGTCTCAGGCCCGACGAACATTACACACAAAAGGACATTTCGCCGTTCTTCTGGCCGAATGGAAAGCTGCCGGTTTCCAACAAATGGAAGCAGCTCGCGGCGAACGGATTTCGGGATTTCAAATTGAAGGTTGGCGGCCTGGTGGAAAATCCGATCGAGCTTTCGCTGGAGGACCTTCGTGCGCTCGGCAAGGTGGAATATATTTCCATGCATCATTGCATCCAGGGCTGGTCGGGAATCGCGCAATGGGGCGGGTTGCCGTTCCAGCGGTTGATCGAGATCGTCACACCACGACCCGAGGCAAAAGTCGTGGCTTTTTATTCCTACGGCGACGCATTGTACGGCGGGGAATACTATGATACGCAAACCATCGAAACGGTTCTCAAGGCGAGATGTTTGCTTGCTTATGAGATGAACCAGGCGCCCCTGCTTGAAGTGTATGGCGCTCCGCTTCGACTGCGCGTTGAAAATCAGCTTGGCTATAAAATGGTTAAATGGATAGAACGCATTGAATTCGTCGAAACGGAAAAAACTCTTGGCAAGGGAGAAGGCGGCAAAAACGAGGACGATGAATACTTCGACATCCTGCCCAACATTTGAGGCGGCCTTACGAATACCATGATGGGGGAAATCCCGGCCATCTCCGTCTGGAAGACAGGAACGGAACGCGGCTGGAAAGCTCAGCGGTCACATCAATGTTATCGGGCAAACATGGCCATGATCTCGGCCTGAGTGACATGCTGGCTGACCTGCACAAATGGCATCGCGGCGTGCACTTGGGCTTCCGTGGCGCTGCGTAGCACGGACAAGCCGAAAAGCTGCTTACCTACATCGGCTTTACTGCAACCTTCGATAAAGATGTCGAGCGCACCATTGGTCGCCTGCTGGCTCGGAGTGATTGGATGTTCGCGATGATACATAAAAAGGGCGGCCGCGCGGTAGGAACGGGGCGCGCCGAATTGCGCGTTTGAGGCGATCCGCGGTCCTCCTGCGGCTTCTCTTTCGCACTGTCGGGAATGATGACGCCGCCGCGAATTTGTTCCGTGTCCTCGACATGTTGGACAAGGATGCGATCACCGACCAGTTTGATTTTGAGTTTAGACATTTTGAGCTGTGTTCGAACGCGATCCTCAGGCCGCGTTGAAAACGTTGTGCGCGGGACGTAAGGCCGGCCCGCCGCTGCCCCTCGCCAGTTCGGCTGGCGTGGCCAACTCATAGGTGATTTTGCTCTCCGCGACCTCTCGGAGCGCCGTGTCCTCGGCCGAAAGTTTTTCCAGCGACTCGACAAGTGGGCGACTGCCGCGCCTGAGCTGTTTCACGCGCAGAGAGATGACGTTCACCAGGATCGTAGGATCATCGATCACTTTTAATGCGCTCTGTAGATAGTCGTCTCTCATAAGGAGGTTTGCTGCATTGTTCGCGACGAGTAGCTTATTTTATAAATGAACTGATCATCTGCTTGCGCGGGTGTCTGTGTCGGCGCAATAATTTGAGAGACATGCAGCCAGCAAGAGCTGGCCGCATGGGCTGTTCGATAATTCTGGCCGCCAGACGGAGCGTCCAGGGGAGCAGGGTTTAGTTTTGTGCCGCCAGGTCTTTCACCGTCATATTGTTGGTTACGGACTTGGTGCCGCGGACATCTTGGGCAAGCTTGGTGACGAGGGATTTCTCGGCGTCGGAGTTGGCCTCACCGGTGATGAGAACCACGCCATCGGAGGTGGTTACACTCGTCTTCAGGGCGCTAGTCGATTTGTGGCTGAGGAGCGCGTATTTCACCTCAGCGGTGATGGAGGCGTCGTCGATCCTATCGCCAATGGTAACATCCGGTGACTTTTTCGTCACGACGATATCATTCTTCACCGATTTTACACCGTCGATATCCTTGGCGTAAGCCTCGGTCAGTTCTTTTTGCGCGAGATTGTCCGCGGTTCCACTCAAGATGACATTGCCGTCGTTAACCTCGACCTTGGTGTTGGCGATGCTGACATTACTCTTCATGAGCAGGAGGCCGCGTATCTTGAAGGCCATCCAGGCATCCGAGTGCTCGGGGTACGCCGGCTTGACGACTATTTCGTTATTTACACTCACGACGCCTGGCAGATTTTCCACGGTGTCGGCGGCGAGCTTTCTGTCACCGTTATCCTGGACCATGCCAGTCAGCGTGACGACGCCGTCATTTGCTTTGACCGTCACATGATCCTCAAGGACGGTGCGAAAATTATATGACCCCTTCGCCGCATCTTCGATCTTTCGATCATTGGCGGAAGAGGCGAACAGCACGATGGGGCTGGCGATGAGAGCAAGCAGGATTGGCAGGTTTTTGATTTTCATAGCTTTATGCAGGAGAGTACGCCACCTGTGCTGTGGTCACTATGGGGCTTTACCCGCCGTACGCGCATTGCTCGCGATTCAAGTTGCCCCCAACTCCGTCGCTCTCCGGTTGCAGAAGAGGCTACCTCATCTTTCGATGTAGCCTTTTCGTTCAAGCATCGGAAACGAATCCTTTCCCACAGTCCTTCTACAGCACCCCTCACGCAGGTTTTGTAAGCACTTTTTTACAAATAAGTTTCAAAACCGAACCTTCTGCGCTGCTGCTTGGCTATGATCGGGCCGCAGGTGGCCGTAAGTCTTCATCGCTAGGACACCACCGTCATTGTGGCCCAGCCAGCCCGCCACGGTTGGAATGTCCACCCCGCTTTCAATACACGTCGTGGCAAAGATATGCCGGAAATCGTGATGTGTGATCCTCTGCATCCCGACACGCTTGCACGCGGCATCAATCGTTTTCTGGCACTCTTTGATGCGGAAAACCGGGTCGGTCGATTCGAGGAATGCTTTGCCTTCCGGATGAAACCGGGCCGCTGACTTGCGCCGCTCCTGGACTTTCCGGAGCAGCGCCGCCAGCTCGCCAAACAGCGGGATGAACCGAACCGAGGTCTCAGACTTAAAGCCGGGGAGATTCACAAGCAGGCGCTCCCACAAGATGTGTTGCCAATGGGTCAATGGCACCTCGCTCAAGCGCGCGCCAGACATCATCAAAAATCGGCAGAAGTCCGCTGCCTCTGCACCACCGCCGCCGACCGAACCGTTTTTCTCCATCGCCGCGAACAATGCGTCCAACTGCGTCCGGCTCGGCATCATCAGCGGTTTTTTTGCGATTTTCTTCTTAAGCCGTGCGCCACCCGATGCACGGCGCACGGTAACCGGGTTCGCGTGGATTTGGCCGCGTTCTACCGCCAGATCGAGAATCTGCCGCAAGGCGTCGATGGCGCTGTTGACAGACGTTGCCGAGTTTCCCCGGCGAGGCGCTTTCGCGCCGGGCGGTTGAAACTTCGTGCCTTCGATCTTGAAGCGGGCTGCCCAGTCAAAGACAGCCGACGAGGTGATCTGGCGCGGCTCCAGCGCCTCG
>DASRHD010000416.1:0-2527 GCA_035650695.1 Opitutaceae bacterium | reverse complement strand
CGGCCATCTGGTGCATGAAGTCGAGGACGATGCGATTCTCCTGCGCCAGGGTCTGGCGCTGCTCGTCAATCCGGTCCGCCTCGCGCCGCGCCATGACGAATGGCACAAAAAAAGCGAGAGCACCAAAGACCAGGCCCAGCCCAAGAAAAAATAACCACATCATGGCGGAGTGCGGAAATCGATTCAGGCGAGTCGCGCTGCGGCGTGCAATGATGGAAAAAAGGTGAAAAAGCCGTCTCTTTAAACGAAGTTATTCACAAAAATGCCTCAAGGCTTGCTTCTTTTCTGCCGTGCCTTTTGAGCTTTTCCTGTCGGTACAAGTGTGCGACCAACCGTGAATCCGCCGCAACGCTTCACGCTCCGTTAACCTCTACGAACCGTTCGAATGAAAGCACAGGCTGAACCCGAAATCATGCCTCCGGGTGGGAACCTCACTCTTGATTTGGATCCGGACATCATTGCGCTCGGGGAATATCTCTGCGAAAAGTGTGGGATGACGCTGAGCCAGTTTGTGGAATACCTCATCACCAAGGAGGCGGCGAAGGGCAAGTAAACCGGTCCGTCGGCAGCTTGCTCAGCGCTGGTCGACGCGATTTTTTAGAAAGGCAAGGACGTCCTGGAATTTGCCGCGATTGTTCTCGTCGGCGCTGACCAAATTTTCGTGGGCTTCGAGCACGAGGCGGGCGTTTTCCAGCTCGCTACGGTCATTGCAGGACAAAGGCATGGGCGGGGTGGTGAACGACACCGGCACATCGCCGGTGTCCACCGTCAGCAACCGATGCAGGCCCAGATTGCGCACCAACTCGAGATTGCGCGCGCCGACCCGGGCCAGGACCAGGCTGCCGGGCGGGCTCTTTTTCCGCAGCGCCATCGCCGCGCCGGCCAGAACGCCGAGAAACGTGCTGTCCATGCTCGCGCAGCGCTGGAAATCGATCACGAAGCGGGTTTTCCCCTGCCGCAGCATGGCCTCGACAAAATCATGCAGGCAGGCGCTGTTTTGAAACGAAGCGCGGCCTTCAATGCGCACGAGCACGGGATCGGAATAGGCATCGACGAGAAAAATGGATTTGGCGCTGTCGGACATACGGAAAAGGCCGGGCGGAGCATCCGGCCGCCGGCCTCGAAGTTGGTCTTGCTTAATTCCTAGCCAGAATTTGCCGCAACACAAACGGCAGGATGCCGCCATGCTGGTAGTACTCGATTTCGATCGGCGTGTCGATGCGGCAGACCACGGAGATGTCGGTTTTTCCGCCATCCTGGCGGGTGATGCGCAGAGTAAGGTCCTGCTGCGGCTTGAGCGCCGGGCCGAGGCCGAGCACGTCGTAGGTTTCGGAGCCGTCCAGCTTCAGCGTCTGCGCGTTGGCTCCCTCTTTGAATTGAAGCGGCAGCACGCCCATGCCGACGAGATTGCTGCGATGGATGCGCTCGAAGCTTTGCGCCACGACGACGCGCACGCCGAGGAGGTTGGTGCCCTTGGCCGCCCAGTCGCGCGACGAGCCGGTGCCGTACTCCTGACCGGCGATGACGATGAGCGGCGTGCGGGACGCGGCGTGCTTTGCCGCGGCGTCGAAAATCGACATTTTTTCCCCCGTCGGCTTGTAGAGCGTGTTGCCGCCCTCCTCGCCGCCGAGCATGAGGTTCTTGATCCGGACGTTGGCAAAGGTGCCCCGGGTCATGATCCGGTCGTTGCCGCGGCGCGAGCCGTAGCTGTTGAAATCCTCGAAGGCCACGCCCTTGTCGCTCAGGTACCGGCCGGCGGGCGAGGTCTTCTTGATCGCACCGGCAGGCGAGATGTGGTCGGTCGTGACCGAGTCGCCAAAAATGCCGAGCGGGCGGGCGCCCTTGATCTCGGCGATGGTGCCGGGCTGGAGGCCAAAATTGACGAAAAACGGCGGTTCCTGGATGTAGGTTGAACCGCCATCCCAGGCGTAAACGTTACCGGTACTGGAGGGAATTTCGTTCCACTTCGGATTTTGGGCGGCAAAATCGCGATAAAGCCGGGCAAAAACCTCGGGCCGCAGTGCGCGCTTCATCTCATCGCGGATTTCGGCCAGCGACGGCCAGATATCCTTGAGAAATACCTTTTCACCGGACCGGCCGGTGCCGAGCGGCTCGGTCGCCAGGTCGATGTCGACGCGACCGGCGAGCGCGAAGGCGACGACAAGCGGCGGCGACATGAGAAAGTTGGCCTTGATGTTTTGGTGGACGCGCGCCTCGAAATTGCGGTTGCCGGAGAGTACACTGGCGGCGACAAGGTCGTTCTTCACCACCGCGTCCTCCACCGGCGCGGCCAGCGGGCCGGAATTGCCGATGCAGGTGGTGCAGCCGTAGCCGACGAGGTTGAAGCCGAGTTTGTCGAGGTAGGGCTGCAAACCGGCTCGGTCGAGGTAATCGCTGACCACGCGCGAGCCGGGTGCGAGCGAGGCCTTGACCATGGGATTGACGCTCAAGCCTCGTTCCACCGCTTTCTTGGCCAGCAGACCGGCGGCGAGCATGACCGACGGGTTGGAGGTGTTGGTGCAACTCG
>DASRHD010000415.1:0-8941 GCA_035650695.1 Opitutaceae bacterium | reverse complement strand
CAGGGCGAGGAGCACCACCACGGTGTCGCCCACCAGGCCGGCGAGCAAGACCGGGGTCGAAACCCGGCGATACCGGATTTTTTGGTGAAGGGGAAAAACGGCCGTCTTGGCCGCAAGGACTTGGTTCATCATGATACTCCTTTCCCGCCGGAATCAGGAGGATTTGGCGTCTCCGCTGTAATAATAATACTGGCTGGCAGCCGATGCCTTGTTCAAAACCACGCCGGCGATGCGACGCTTGGCGACTTCATCCAGCAGCTTGATCGCGCGGCGGACCAGGCGGCGGGAAGTATGGCCGGCATGAACTACCAGGCAGATGGTCGAGACATGCTTGGCCATATAAAGGGTGTCGCTCACCGCCAGCAGGGGAGCGGTGTCGACTACGACCCGGTCGAAGCGGGCCCGCGCCTGCTGGAGGATGTTGTACAATGCTTCGCCGCCCAGCAGCTCGGGCCCGTGAGTGGAATGCTTCCGGTCGCCCAGGCAAAAAAGATTCGGAATCGACGTCGACTGCACCGCCTGTGGAAAAAGGTCGGGCCGGCGCAAGCAGTCCGTCAGCGTAGGCTTTTCATTCCAGTCGATGAGCAGGCGCTGCAAACCGGGACGCCGCAGGTCGCCATCGATCAAGAGGGTTTGAAACCCCTGTTGAGCCAGGGCGGCAGCGGTGTTCAGCGAGCAATAGCTCTTCCCCTCCCCCGGAATGGCGCTGGTGAAAAGGATGACTTTTTGCCCATCCTCGTCGGGCAAAAGGGAAAGGGAGGTGCGCAGCGAACGGAACGACTCCGCCTGGGCCGAGGCGGGATATTTTATGACCACCGGGTGGCCGCTCAAATTGCGATGGCGCGAGAGCGGAACGGTGGTAAGGACGGTCAGACCGAGAAAGGACTCCGCCACATCGACGGAGGAAACGGTGTTGTCCATGGCGCGCACGAACAAGGCCGAGCCGCAGCCGAGGAAAAGGCCGGCGGCCACGGCCAGGGCGAGGAGAAGGTTCCGGCGCGGGCGGGCCGGCCGGGTCGGGACCAGCGGCGGCGCAATCACCCGGATGTCGACGCCGTCGGCGCTGTTGAGGGAGATGAGACTGTGGCTGACGTCGACTTGCTTCAGCTCCGCCAGCACCTTCTGGTACATGCTGGAGTTGGCCTGCACCTCGCGCTCCAGCGTATGGTAAGGAATGGCAATTCGGTCGAGCTCGAGGGACGCGTCCTCCTGCTTGGCCAGCGCCTGCCGCAGGGCGGCCTCCGTCGCCTGGGCCGATTCGTAGGCCTGCAGAATTCGTCCGCCCGCCTTCCGAATGCTCGAATCCAGCGAGGAATGGAGGTTCTCAAGCTGGCTGCGCGCCTGGATCAAGGTGGGATGAAGCGGGCCGTAACGTTGCGACAAAGTGGCGACTTGAGCCTCCTGCAGCGCAATTTGTCGGCGCAGGTCGACGATCTCCGGCAGCTCACCGATCCCGGGCAGGCCCAGCAATTGTTCCGGATTGGAATCGGCGGCGCGACGGACCTGCTCTGCCTGGGGCTCCATGGCGAGGCGGGTGCCTTGTGCGGTCGTCACCTGCTGGTTCAGCTCCCGCAGACGATCGACCACGATGTTTTGCTGCTCCTCCAATGAAACGGCGTTGTATTTGTCGCGATAGGCTTCGAGCTTCTCTTCGGAACGGGTAAGCTGATCGCTGTCCCGCTTGGCTTCGGCGAGCAGCAGCTCGCGGGTGGAGGCCAGATCTTTGCTCCGCTCCGTCAGCGACTCCTGGAAAAATTCATCGATCAGGGCCTGCGCCAGGCGCTGAGCTTTCTGCGGATCGTTATTTTCCATCGAGACGGAAATCAACCGGCTGCCACGGACGAGGCTGACGGAAATCCGGTCGGAAAGGCGGCGGACCAGTTCGAGGTCCGAATACGACAGGGAGGAATCGCTCTTCACCGCTTTCGCATCGGCCGGGTAACCGCCCCGATCAATCAACCCCGCCAGCCAGCCGCGGCCTCCGCTGGAAATGCCGCCCTCCTTCGGAGGAGCGAAATCGGGATCGTCTGCCAGATGGTTGTCCTTGATCATCCGCAAAAGCACCGACTGGCTGGCGATTTTCAGTTCAATCGTCTTGAGGATGTCGCTGGCATCGAGATCGGGAGGAGGAGCATTTTGGCCGTCGCCCGTCGGCGTCGCCACTTCGAGCAAGGCCGACGACACGTAGACCGGGCTGGTGTGATTCAAATAAAAGACCGCCGCTCCAACGCACAATAAAACCGAGAAGAAAATCTTCCCCAGATTCTTTCGGAAAAGATCTCCTATATCCCAAAGATCAATCGCGCCCGCATCCCGCGGGCGAAGTGATTCAATCGGCGTTCCTGAAAAATTTTTTGGCGTTTGAACGTTTGGCTGCATCGGCCCTCCAAAACCTGAGTGGCTTTAACTAATTGGCCTTAGGCGCCTTATACATTAAATATAAGGGACTATGCCCGTCGCCGCGCGATAGAACATTCTGCGTGAGGTTTGTTCCGCAGCTGCGAACGACATGATGCAGATTTTGCGATCCGCAGGAGAATGATGAAAAAATTTATGCCGCAGCGGACGCGCCTGCGCCGCTCCCTGTCCGCCAGGCCATTCCCTCCCGTCGCACGCTTTGGGCCGTGCGCTTCGGCCCATTAGGTAAATTTGAGCCTGACAATTTGGGGGGGGCAATTGACGCGCGCAGGCACGTCCGTACAGCCGATCCCGGCGCTGACGATCAGGGTGCAATTATCGGACTTGCTATACTTGCCCAACGGATACTTTTGTCCGAGGGCGGGCAGGCAAATCGGTTGGTTGAAAAACCGGACCTGGCCGCCGTGGGTGTGCCCGGCCAGATGCACCAAATCCGGTTGGAGATACCGGTCCCACTCGTCGGGCTCGTGACCGATGACGATCTTCAGGCCGGACGCTTTCAACAAGGAAATCCTCTGCTCGGCCCGGAGAGCCGAGGGCAAACCGATAAAGGTGAGCCCGCCCCAGGTCTCAGTCGTATTGCACAGGACGGTCATGCCGCTCTCCCTTGCCTGATGCATGATGCTGCCCTTGGAACGGCGCGTAAGATCATGATTTCCCGGCGCAAAAAACACCGGACAAGCC
The DNA here is from genome assembly GCA_035650695.1 of Opitutaceae bacterium. Lineage (GTDB taxonomy): Bacteria > Verrucomicrobiota > Verrucomicrobiia > Opitutales > Opitutaceae > DASRHD01. The sequence goes on along the minus strand of DASRHD010000415.1, from coordinate 5,839 downwards.
GGCGCCCAATGGACAAAAAACCCGGAAAGATCCGTCTCGGGGGTCTGGGCCAGGTCTCCGCCCATCAAGACCAAGTCCGGTTGGAGCCGGGTCACCATGGCATTGAGGGCCCGGGCCTCCTCCGGACCGAAATAATTTCCGTAGTGGACGTCGGTGATGAACAACGCGGTTTTTCCCTGCCAGCCGGCAGGCCCTGGAAGGGAAAACGATGGCAGCGTGCAAAACGCGGGGAAGTTCGTTTCCCTCGCGCCGAATTTTAACGCAGCTCCGCCCCCTCCGGCGGCCAACAGCGCGCCAATGAATCTCCTGCGGTTGATCATGTTTTGCTCTGCCTTCCAGATGCCCCAGCATCTGGCTATTGTTCCCCCATCGACAGAAGCGCGTGGCCTTTGTTTCTCGCGCTTTTTTCGAGCTGACGGTTACTTTTTTGCCGGCTCCTCCGAGCTTGCATTTTGCGAGGGCGCGTCGGCGGCGGCATCGGCCGGCGTATCATCGGGATCGGGTCCGGCTCCACGATGAAATCCCCGGTGGTCTTCATGTCCCTCCACCGCCCGGCGGATCAGCAGCAGCACGAAAACAAGGGACGCGCCCAGACCGGCGAGGAGAAAAAGATGGACTTTGGACATGGGGGGACTCCGTGCCGGACGGAGGCAATCGCGCTTTTCGCCCCGGTTCAACCAATTATTCACGCCGCCCGGCCCTTCCGCCCCGCGCCGGCAAATTTTTCCTGAGGAACCGCCAGCAACTCCGTCGGTCGGTCGGCCTGCTCGCAGCAACCGGGCTCTTCGCTCCCTTCGGCTGGCGGAAGAAGGACGATACAGTGCTCGAGCGGCATGCGCATGTTTTCGGATCAATCGACAGTGATGGAAAGAAGCAGCCCGGCCGTTTCCCTGGCGGCCTTTTTTTCGCTCCGCCGGAGGGGACCTCCGGCGGTGGTGTTGATCATTGCGGCGCTGGCGGCCGGCCTGGCCGGCTTCGATGTCATCTGGAATCACTTTTTTCGCGGAGTGCCGCAGCTTTTCGATGCCGGCTGGTATGCCTTTCTCGTGCATCGCAACGTACCGCTGCTGCAAAACCCGCCTTCGGTCGCCTTCGCCACCATCGGGCCCGACTATTATGCCACTCATTTTTCACCCTTGCTTTGGCTGCTGTCCTGGCCGAGCTACCTAGTTCCGGTCGGTCCCCAGGTCTGGCTGGGCTGTGTTGAAGCCTTGAAGTATGGGCTGCTCGCCGCCGTGGTTTGGCTGACGGTGCGGGAGTGCAAGATCCAGGCGGAGAGCGATGAGGCGGGCGGCTCCGTCGCCGCCGGGCTGATCGTGCTGTTGGCTCCGTTTAACGGCGTGGTTCTGGCCGCGATGGCCTATCCGCATTTTGAAAGCTGGTTTGTCGTCTTTTCCCTGGCGTTTTTCCTCGCCCTCTTTTCCGGCCGCGCCCGGCTGGCGTTGGCCCCCTTCATCGCCACTCTGCTGCTGCGGGAGGACATGGGATTTCATCTTTGCGGCGTGCTGTTGCTTGCCAGCGCAGCCCGATGGATTGCCCGCGGCCAAGGGGATCGCTCGATGCGAACCTGGCTTTTTTTCGCCGGTTCCGCGTTTGTCTGGAGTGGTGCGGCGCTCCTCTTGATGCGGTTGTATTTTCCCGGCGACGGAGCGTTTGGCCGCGTCTACGCCGGACATCCGCCGTTCGCCCATCTCAGCTGGAGCGAACTGGGACGCCGCCTGGTGTTCCAATATCAAGCCCGCGGTTTCGTCTGGATGCCGGCGGCGGTCTACCTTGTCTGGGCCGCGGTCTCGCGGGCGTGGTGGGTGCTGCTCGGATATGTGGCGTTTGTGCCCTGGTTCATTTTGAACCTGTCGGCGCGCTCGCTGGCACCGGCGACACTTTCCCTGCACTATTCCTTTCCGTTCGGCCTGGCCTTGCTCTGGCCGGCGGCGGGATGGCTGGCTTTTGGCGGGACGGGTCCGTCTTCCGCCACGCATTTTCGATGGATCGCCGCAGCCCTGGTCGCCTCGATTGTGGGATTCGTCCGTGGCAACGACTGGAGGCCGCTCGCCCGTGACATGCTGGTCCCGACCAGCGGGACAAAAACCGCCCTGCAGGCCACGACCACGGAACTGGCCGGGGCGGCCGCACGCGGTGTGCCCACCGGGGTGGACGATGCCATCGCCGCGCTTGCGCCGGGAAATTTTCGCGCCGGCAATCTGCTCGGCCAGACTCCGGCGATGGTTTCCCTCGCCGGTTTGTATTCGAACGGCCGTCTGGCGCAGATGGGCTGGGAGGTCAGCCGACGGCTTCCGTTCCATTATCGCCTGCGCGGCACGCCGGTGGTCGTCGTCTCCGCCGAGCCGCTGGCTTGGCCGTACCTCGAGTTCTTCAGTTCGCAGGCGGGCTCCGTCCTGCCTTTTCTCCATGGCGCGCCGGCCCTGGCATGGACCCCGCGAAAAGCCGGCAAATGGCAGGCGGTCTGCACGGGACCGGACTGGTACCTGCCGGCCGGACAAAACTGGACGGCGGAATTCGTCCTCTGGCTCAAGCCGCCGGCAAAAGGCGGTCCTTCCAGTGTGAGCTGTGAAGTGACCGGTCGCAACGGCGGCGTGGTCATCGCCCGCGCCAATGTGCCGCTCGCGACCCTGCCGCCCGGTTGGACGCGGATATCGCCCAAACTCGTCTTCGTCGTTCCGCCGCGGCTTGGGGCGACAGTGGAGACGCGCATCATCGCGCCGGCCGATTCAGCCGGACAGGTCGAGGACGTCGTTCTGCAAAAACAGGAACCGGTGGCGGCCGAGGCGGCCTCACCCCCCCCGCCGCCATGAATCGTTCCCCGCTCCGTTTGGGCGTGGTGACGCCGCTGGGAAATGAGCGCGATTCCATCAACGCTTTTCTCGACGAAGTAACCGCGCGTCTGCAGTGCGATGACCGCTGGTACGGCGTGCTCGATCACGTCGCCCGGGATGGAACGCGCGAAATCGTCACGGCGCGCGCCCGGACCGACGACCGCCTCGTGGCGTTGTGGGCGCCGCAGAACCGCTGCGTGGTCGACGCCTACTTTGCCGGTTACCGCGCCGCCTACGCCGCGGGCTGTCGCTGGATTCTGGAAATGGACGCAGGCTTCAGCCATCCACCGGAAAGAATTTCCGAATTCATCGCCGCCATGGAGGAAGGCTATGATTTTGCCGGCGGCAGCCGATTCTCGCCGGGTGGGGCGCATCGCAGTCCCTGGACTCGGCGGATCCTCAGCTACGGCGGAACGCTTCTCGCCCGCGTCCTGCTCGGCAGCCGGATGACCGACATGACGAGCGGCTTTGAGTGTTTCAATCGGACGGCGATGGAACATGTCCTGGCCCATGGAGTCCGCAGCCGGGCAAATTTTTTTCAAACGGAAATCCGCCATATGATGCATCGTTTCCGCTGGAAGGAGATTCCGTTCGTTTACCTCAATGACCGGCCGACGGTGGGCCGAAAAGCCATCGGCGAATCGTTTCGCATCCTCTTCCACCTCGCTTTCCAACATGAGCACTGAAAACACCTTTGTCGTCGTCACCACGATTCAACCGCCCACCGACTGCATGAAAACCCTCGCCGGGCGGGTGCGGGCCGAGGGGTTGAAATGGCTCGTCGTCGGCGACCGCAAAGGGCCGTCGGCCTATCCCTTGCCTCCCGCCGAACTGGTTTCAATCGAACAGCAGCGCCGCCTGCCTTTTCGTACCGCCCGCCTCCTCCCGGAGCGGCACTATGCCCGGAAAAATCTCGGTTATCTGCTCGCCATGGCATGCGGGTGCGAGTGCCTCTACGAGACGGATGACGATAATGCGCCGCTGGACACATGGCGCCCTCGCAGCCGCGAAATCGCGGGATATGAAATTGAAGCGCATCACCGCTGCCGGTGGGTGAACATCTATGAAGCTTTCACCACCGAGCAGATCTGGCCGCGGGGGCTGCCGTTGCCACAAGCGCGACGGCACTTTGCCGACAACTTTGTCATCGAACGGACGCCGGTTTGGAAGGCGGCACCGATTCAACAGGGACTGGCCAATGGATCGCCGGACGTCGATGCGGTCTGGCGCTTGGTCCTGGATCACGACGTGGTCTTTGACGATGCGCCCAATCTTCTCGTCCCTCACGGCGTCTGGTGCCCTTTCAACAGCCAGAATACCTGGTGGTGGCGCGAGGTGTTTCCCCTCCTCTACCTGCCGAGTCATTGCTCGTTCCGCATGACTGATATCTGGCGGAGTTTTGTGGCCCAGCGCTGCCTGTGGGAGCTCGGCCACGAATTGGAGTTTCATCAGGCCGACGTCCATCAGGACCGAAACGAACACGATCTGATGTGTGATTTCGACCACGAGACTGTCGGCTATTTGCGCAACGATGAATTCTGCCGGATCTTGGAGGCGTGCGCGCTGCGCGCCGGTCCGGCGCACCTCGAGGACAATCTTTTTCGCTGCTACGAGGCGTTGGCCACGGCTGGCATGATTGACCGGGCGGAGTTGCCCTTGGTTAAGGCGTGGCTGGAGGATTGCCAGGAAATCAACGCCAACGCCGGGCGCGAAAGTCGCGCAGTCGAGCCAGCCGAATTTTCCTGAAGTCCCCTTCGCCGCCCGCGGGCAGGCGTTTTCTTCGTTGGCAATACGCGGCGTTGGCTTGAAAGCCGGACCAGACCGCGCGCTTAGAATGGCACGTCTTCGTCGATGCCGGAGGCGGCAGGCTTGGCCCCGCCACTACGCGGCGGCGGAGAATTCCGCTCCGGCGAGGCGGGCTCGCTGCCCTCCTCCGGTGCGGCCGCGCCGCCGGCGGCGGCGGCGGCTCCACCGGGACGGCCGAGAAACTGGACATTGTCGAGGACGATCTTCAGCTTGCTCCGTTTCTGGCCCGACTGCTTGTCCTCCCATTGGTCGAGCTTGAGGCGGCCCTCGACCATCGCCGGGCTGCCCTTGGTGAGATATTTGGAAACGAGTTCGCCCTGCTTGCCCCAGGCTTCGATGTCGACGAAGGTCGTCTCGTCACGGGTCTGGCCGGATTCATCCTTGAACTGGCGGTTGACGGCAAGGCCGAACTGGCAAATCGCGGTGCCCTTGGGCGTGACGCGCAATTCAGGGTCGCGGGTGAGGTTTCCGATGAGGAAAACTTTGTTGAGGTAAGCCATGGGAGTGGCGCATCGCGCCGGGGCGCTCAGACCGCCTCGACGAAGGTGCGATAGACGTTTTGGTTGAGCCGGAGTCGCTCGCGGAGCTGCGTCGGGCCTTCGGCCGGGGCGCTGAAGCTGACCTGCACGTAGGTGCCGTGGGGAAACTTGCGGTCGGTGGTGCGCGCAAAATCCTTTTTGCCCAAATTCTCGACACTGGCGATTTCGCCCTGCACGGCGGTGATCTCCTGTTTCACGCTGTCGATGATCTGATCGATGGAGTCTTCCTTGCCGCGGTTGTCGAGAATGAAGGTGGCGCGGTAATTACGTTTGGTCTGGGTCATTTTTGTCTCTGCGGTTGAGTTGATTCATGGCCTGGGCGGGGCCGCTGTCAATGAGCAGCTCGAGGCCTTGAAGGTAGTGATTAAGGTTCTTTTCTACGAGAGTGGATTCTGCGGGGGAAAATCTGCCGAGGACGAAGTCTTTGAGGTCGATCTGCGGAGGCGTTTTCGGACCGATGCCGAGGCGAAAGCGGGCAAAGCCATCGCCGAGGTGGGCCAGCAGGCTGGCAACCCCGTTGTGGCCGCCGTCGCTGCCGCTGACCGTGACCTTGAGGCGGCCGAGGTCGAGGGTGAGGTCGTCGTAGACGGCGATGACGCCGCCCGGGGCGATCTTGTGAAACCGGGCGAGCGCCCCGATAGCTCGGCCGCTTTCGTTGAC
>DASRHD010000414.1:0-3335 GCA_035650695.1 Opitutaceae bacterium | reverse complement strand
CCTTGCTGGTGGGGATCTGGAGTTCGCGCGCCAGCTCTTCATCGGTGGGCTCGCGGCCGAGCTGTTCGGTCAGGAACATGGCGGTGCGGCGCATCTTGGCGATCTTGTCGACAAGATGGACCGGCAGCCGGATGGTTTTCGACTGGTTGGCAAGGGCCCGCTTGATCGATTGCTTGATCCACCAAGCGGCGTAGGTCGAGAGCTTGCCGCCCTTGCGCGGATCGAACCGCTCGACTGCCTTGATCAAGCCGATGTTGCCCTCGCTGATAAGATCGAGCAGGGGCAGGCCAAAATCCTTGTAGTCCATCGCGATCTTCACCACCAGGCGCAGGTTGGCCTTGATCATGTGATCGCGCGCCGCCTTTTCGCCGCGGCGGATGCGGCGGGCGAGTTCGACTTCCTCCTGCACGGTGAGGAGCGGAGTCTTGGCGATTTCCTGGAGATAGAGCTGAAGGCTGCTGCGTTCGAGCGGCGCGGGCTCGCTTTCGGGAGTGGGCTCGGGTTTTTCCAAAAATGACGGCGGGGCATCGAGCGTCGCGGTCATGGCGGCGACTGGGGCAGGGTCGGCGTCATCCAAGGGGCGGCTTATATTTTTATGGGCCATGGATTCATCCTCCTGGACGGTATTGAACCGTCGCCTGACGAGTTGTTCCGGTGCTTTCATTTTATACGATGAGTCAACAACAGCCTGAAGTATTCCAAGTATATAAACGAACGAACCCCTCTGAAAGTTGTACGCCAGGCGTATTTTACCGTGCAACTCTGACGCAACCGACGCATAGACAATGGCCATTGCGGCGCAGTCAGCCGGGAGCGCCTGGTAAAATTAACCCCTTTTCCCCCCGGTGCCGCAGGGGAATCCCCCCGGCTGCGGCGTTCGGGCGGCCAACCTAAAATTGCTCGGCCATGGCCACGGCCTTGAAAAGGGCCGAGGCCTTGTTGATGGTTTCCTGGTATTCCGCCGCCGGGTCGGAGTCGGCGACGACGCCGCCGCCGGCCTGGATGTGGATCTTGCCATCCTTGAGGAGGGCGGTGCGGAGGGTGATGCAGGAATCAAGGTTGCCATCGTAACCGAAATAGCCGAGCGCGCCGGCATAAAAGCCGCGCTGCACCGGCTCCTTTTCGGCGATGATCTGCATGGCACGGATCTTTGGCGCACCGCTGACGGTGCCGGCCGGGAAGGTCGCGCGCATGAGATCAAAGGCCGTCCGGTCGGGCCGGATCCGGCCCTCGACCTGCGAGACGATGTGCATCACATGCGAATAACGCTCCACCACCATCAGCTCCGGCACGTGGACGCTGCCGAACTCGCACACCCGGCCGATATCGTTGCGGGCAAGATCGACGAGCATGAGATGCTCGGCGCGCTCCTTGTCGTCCGCCAGCAATTCTTTTTCCAGCGCCACATCCTGGGCATGGGTGGCGCCGCGCTTGCGCGTGCCGGCGATCGGGCGGATTTCGACCAGCCCGTCGGTCAGGCGCACGTGCACCTCGGGCGAGGCGCCGACCAGGGCGAAGTCGCCGGCATCGAGGATGAACATGTAGGGCGAGGGATTGACGGTGCGGAGGGCGCGGTAAAGATCGAGCGGCGAGCGGGCGAAAGGCCGGGTGAACCGTTGCGAGGGCACGACCTGGATGATGTCGCCGGCCCGGATGTATTCCTTCACGTCGTCGACCAGTCGCTCGTAGGCCGGGCGGGTGAAGTTGCCGGGTGGGACCTCAATTGACGGTGCGGCGCCCAGCACGGCGGGCGCGAGCCCGGCCGGCTGCTGCAGAATGCCGAAAAGTTCGCGCAGCTCGGCCTCGGCCGTGGCATAGGCCGCGGCGGGATCGCCCCGGACATGGGCGTTGACGCAGAGGCGGAGGGTCTGCTTGGCCCGGTCGAAAATCAACAGCGTGTCCGACATCATGAAGTAGATGAGCGGGATTTTCAGCTCGTCCTTCGGCGCGGCGGGCACGGTCGGTTCGACGCGGGTAATGTATTCGTAGCCGATGCAGCCGACGGCGCCGCCGGTGAAGCGGGGCAGGCCGGGGGTGCGGAACGGCCGATAGGCGCGCAGCTCGGTCTCCAGCAGGACGAGCGGGTCGGGCGGCGTGGGCACGGTCTGCGCCGGCCGGCCGGGCTCGCGGATTTCGGTGGTCTGCGGACCGCAGGCGAAAATTTTGCGCGGCCGGCAACCGATGAAGCTGTAGCGGGAAAGGTTTTCCCCTCCTTCAACAGATTCAAGGAGGTAGGCCGGACCGTGGCCGCGGAGCTTGGCGTAGGCGGAAACGGGCGTCTCCAGGTCGGCCATCAGGTCGGCGTAGACCGGGATGACGTTATATTGGGAGGCAAGATGAAGAAAAGTGGAACGATCGGGAAAAATTTGCATGGCAGGTGAACCGTTGAATTTGCTGACGGATGTGAGGCTAATCCCGGCCGAAGCCGGCCGGGCTCGCGAAAGGACGCGAGGGTTCACCATCGCCCCGACGGGACGCTGGGCTTCAGCAAAGACAGGCCGGAATGGACGGACTCACTCATGCGGAAAAGCCAGACTTGGCGGATTTGTCCGCCTTGTCCACTCCGCAGTTTGCCGCTTTGGCGCCCCTGCCGCGGGCCGCATGGTCAGGCCGGCAGCGGCAGAAAATGGCGGACTTCGTTCAACTCTCGCCGGAGCTCGGTGCGGAAATCGGGATGGGCGATGGAAATCAACGCCTCGCCGCGTTCGCGCAGCGTCCGGCCATGGAGGTTGACCGCGCCGTACTCCGTCACGACCCAATGGATGTGGCCGCGGGTGGTGACGACGCCGGCGCCCGGGTTCAGTTGCGAGACGATGCGGGAAATCTTCCCCTTGGCGGCGGTCGAGGGCAGCGCGATGATCGGCTTGCCGCCGGGCGAGAGCGCGGCGCCGCGGATGAAGTCCATCTGCCCGCCGATGCCCGAATGGATGCGATGACCGAAGGAGTCGGCGCAGACCTGGCCGGTGAAATCGATCTGGATGGCGGAATTGATCGCGACGACCTTCGGGTTTTTGCGGATGACGGACGTATCGTTGGTCCAGTCGCACGGATAGAACGAGACCAGCGGGTTGTCGTTCACGAAATCGTAGAGGCGGCGCGAACCGTTGATGAAGCTGGTCATGATGCGGCCGCAGCCAACGGTCTTGAAACGGTTGGTCACAGCGCCGGCTTCGACGAGATCGACAACGCGGTCGGAAAACATCTCGGTATGGATGCCGAGGTCGTGCTTGTCCTTCAGCCGGGCGAGGGCGGCGTCGGGGATGCCGCCGATGCCCATCTGCAGGGTGGAGCCGTCCTCGATCAGGCCGGCGACCAGTTCGCCGATGCGGGCCTCA
>DASRHD010000413.1:0-3711 GCA_035650695.1 Opitutaceae bacterium | reverse complement strand
TTTCAAGAATTCCAGCGGGGGAGGCGGCATGGGGTCAGCGCAGTTTGAGCGTGCCGAGTCCGGCCAACGCGCACATCAGCGAAAGGATCCAGAAGCGTAGCACGACCTTGGTTTCCGGCCAACCCCGCTTTTGAAAATGATGGTGAATCGGCGCCATCAGAAAAAAACGCCGGCCCTCGCCATAGCGGCGACGGGTGACTTTGAAATAGCCGATCTGGATGATGACGGACACGGCTTCCATCACGAAGACGCCGCCGACGATAATCAATGTCACCGGCTGTTGCACCATGAAAGCGAGCACCCCGAGCAGGCCGCCGATGGCGAGCGAACCGGTGTCGCCCATGAACACCTCGGCCGGATGGGAGTTGTACCACAAAAAGGCCATGCCAGCACCGACGAGCGCGCCGCAGATGACCGCGAGCTCGCCCGTACCGGGGACAAAGCCGATCAACAGGTAGTCGGAGAGGCGGGTGTTGCCCGCGGCATAGGCCATCATGCCGTAAACCAACGCCACCGTGATGGTGCAGCCGATCGCCAGGCCGTCGAGGCCGTCGGTCAGGTTGATGGCGTTGCTGAAACCGACCAGCCAGAAAAAGATCATGACGAAGAGCGCCGTCACCGGCATAACCGCGATGAGCGGGTGCTTGAGGAACGGCACCCAAAGCTCGCGGATTTTGTGCGCGCTGGTCGGATCCCACAGGAGCAGGCCGAGCGCGACCAGCGTGATCAGCGTCTGCCAGACGATCTTCTCGCTCGAGCTGATACCGGCGTGATTTTTTCGCACCACCTTGAGGTAGTCGTCGCGGAAGCCGACCGCGGTCAGCCCGCAGAAAACGAACATCGCGACCACCACCCAGACGTTGGGCATGGCCCAGAGGAAGGTGGACCCGAAGACCGCCGCGAAGATGAGCAAGCCTCCCATCGTCGGGGTGTTTTTCTTGTCGAACTTGGCCGCCAGATCGCCGGTGCGATGGTCGTCGTAGTGCTGGCCGAACTTGAGCCGGCGCAGCCGGGCGATCAGGCCCGGAGCGACGGCGAAGCCGATCAGCGCCGCGGTGATGGCGGCAAGCAGGGTGCGAAAGGTGATGAACCGCAGCAGCCGCAGCGGGCCAAAATAGTTTTCCAGGTCGGCCAGGTAGCTCAGCATGCGATGGTCTCCGGCTTCGGTCCGCCGCAGCGGCATTCCAGGACTTTTTCCAGGGCGTGGCGCCGGCTGCCCTTGATGAAAACCGCCCCGCGAAAACCGTCGAGCCGCGCACGCACCGGCTCAAGCGAAGTCACGACCTTGATTTGTTCCGGCCGGCAGCCGCTGACGATGGCGCCGGCGCGGACATCGCGGGCGTTCTCACCGATGACAAATACCTGGTCCGCCTCGCCCAGGTGAAGCGCGAGCCCGAGCTGGCGGTGATATTCCGCCGCCTGCGCGCCCAGCTCCTCCATGCAGCCGAGCACGAGCAGGCGCGGCTCGCGGGCAGGCGCGAGGGCAAAAAAGGTTTCCAGCGCGTCGGCCATCGAGGCGGGATTGGCGTTGTAGAAATCAAGATAGAGGGTGAGACCGTTCTCCCGGCGGAGCTCGCCACGCCACTTGGTCGGGTGCCAGCCGGCCAGGCGCTCCTGAATGACCCCTGGCGGAATGCCGAGCCAGAGCGCCGCGCAGACGGCGAGCGCGGCATTCTGCGCCATGCCGTTGGAAACGCGCGGCATGGTGAAGATGAGCGGCGGCGGCGGGCCGTAGGCGATAGCCAGGCCGGTGCTGTCCCCGCGATGGGAAACGGCGTAAAAGACCCGGTCCTTCGGCGGTTCGGCCGGCCGGATGACATCCGCCGGCTCGACGACCAGGGTACGCACGTCGAGCTCGCGGAAGGGCGTGAATTCCGCGCACTGCTTGGGAAACACCGCGATGCCGCTGGCGCGGATCGCTGCGGGCAGCGCGGCTTTTTCTCGGGCAACGCCCTCCACGTCGCCCAGGTCCTCCAGATGCGCCGGGGCGACGAGGGTGATCAGGGCCAGGTCCGGCTCGATCATTTTCGCCAGCGGCGCCATTTCCCCAGGCGCGCTCACCCCGGCCTCGACCACGGCGAAACGATGCCGGGCCGGCTCGATCCGCGTGAGGGTCAGCGGCACGCCGAGATGGTTGTTCAGGTTGCCTTCGGTGGCGAGAACGCCACCCGCCTCGCCGCCGAGCAGGAGGGTGAGAAGGTTTTTGGTCGAGGTCTTGCCGCAGCTGCCGGAAATACCCACGACCTTGCCGGCAAAGAGACGGCGGTGCTCGCTGGCAATGGCCTGAAACGCCGCCAGCGGATCGCCCACCACCAGTTGCGGCAGGGCGATGCGGGGATGAGCCCGTGCTACCAGCGCGGCCGTCGCGCCCGCGGCCAGGGCGGCCGGCAGAAAATCGTGGCCGTCGCGGCGGTCCGTTTTCAGCGCGACAAAAATCTGCCCGGCCTGGAGCAGACGCGAGTCGATGGCGAAGCCGGTCAACGGCGCCGTGGGCGGCACCGTCCATCTGCCCCCGGTCCAGAGGGCAAGCTGGGCTGGAGAAAAAAGACTCATGTCGACTTCAGCTGCTTGATGCCGAGGAGCTCGCGGATGACCTGCCGGTCGTCGAAAGGAATGACGGTGTCGGCAAATTCCTGGTAACTTTCGTGGCCCTTGCCGGCCACGAGCAGGCAATCGCCGGGCCGGGCATCGTCGAGCGCGACGCTGAGCGCGCGCCGGCGATCGTCGACCCAGGCCAGCTTTTCCGGCGCGGTCACCCCGGACTTCATGTCGGCGAAAATCTGCGTTAGCGGCTCGCTGCGGGGATTGTCCGCCGTGGCCCAGGCAAAGTCGGCGAATTCCTGCACGGCCCGCATCATGAGCGGGCGCTTGGTCCGGTCGCGGTTGCCGCCGCAGCCGAAGACGACGAGAAGGCGGCCCGGGGTGATGGCCCGCAACATGCCGAGGGCGTTGCGCAGCGCGTCATCGGTATGGGCATAATCGACGATGACGTTGAAGGGTTGGCCCTCGTCGATGCGCTCCATGCGGCCGGAGACGCCATGGAAGCTGGCGAGACGGGAGAGGAATTGCTTCGGATCGCGGCCCAGCGTCCAAACCGTGGCGACGGCGGCGAGAAGATTGCTCACGTTGTAACGTCCGATGAGCGGCGAATCAACCTCCTGGCGGCCGGTCGGCCAGACCAGGCGGAAGGTGCTGTTCTTGAAGTTGAGCGAAATGTTTTCCGCTCGCACATCGGCGCGGGGGTTCTCGCCATAGGTCACGGTGTGGACCACGGCGGGGATGCGGCTGAGCAGCTCGGAGCCCAGGGGATCGTCGAGGTTGATCACCGCCACCCGCGGGAGCGGTCCGACCGCGCCGGTGAAAAGCCGGGCCTTGACCGCAAAATAGGCGTCGAGCGTCCGGTGATAGTCGAGATGGTCGCGGGTCAGGTTGGTAAAGACCGCGGCGGCGAAGAGCAGGCCGTTGACACGTTTCTGGTCGATGCCGTGCGAGCTCACCTCCATCACCGCCTGCCGGCAGCCGGCGTCGCGCGTTTGCGCCAGCATGCCGAAAATGTCCGGCGCTTCCGGCGTGGTCTTGAAGGACGGCACCGTGCGGGTGCCGAGATCGTAATTGATCGTGCCCAGAAGGCCCACCCGGCCGCCCTCCTCGAGGAAATGTTTGATCAGGTGGGAGACGGTGGTCTTGCCATTGGTGCCGGTGACACCGACG
>DASRHD010000412.1:0-3504 GCA_035650695.1 Opitutaceae bacterium | reverse complement strand
TCAAAAAATTCGGCGGCCAGCCCGTTCTCGCCGGCAACATCCTTGTCCGCCAGCGCGGCACCAAGCTGCACCCCGGTTCCGGCGTCGGCCTCGGCCGCGATTTCACGCTTTTTGCGCTGAAAGACGGAACGGTAAAGTACGACAAGGTCCATCGCAAGGTCAGCATTGTCTGACCGCCTCGCCGTTTTTCCTTTTCAACGCAGCCCGAAATGGACTGCGTTTTTTTATGCCCAACCCCGAAGACCGCCTCCAGGAGCTCCGCCGCCAGCGCGGGTTGGTGCAGGAGCACCTCGCCTGGATCGACCGCGAGATTGCGGCCCTCTCCGGCGGGACGGTTCGCCCCGTCGTGGCGCCAGCGCCGCTTCCCGCCGCCTCCTCCGCTCCCCCTCCGGCCGAGGATCCTGAAACTGAGGCTCTGCTCGAGACTTACCGAACCGAGTCCCGCTCGTCCCTCGCCAGCGCCCGCCGCGGATGCTTCATGCTCTTTTTTGCTGCCCTCGCCCTCTTTGGCCTGGCCGTGGCCGCGCTCTATTTCTACACCCGCAGCCTTCACCCGCCGGGACACTGAAAGAAAGTTTCGAACCAAGGCGGTTTTTTCCGGTCTAGCGCGGCGCACTTGACCGAATCCGCCCTCCAGTTGCCGGTTAACCCGACCGAGCCCCATGACGAAGATGTCGCCCGGCTCTGCCGGCAGATTTGTCTCTGTCGGGCGCGCGGCGAGACCCCGGAAGCCGCCCGCCTCGAAAAAGTTCTGCGCAGCCGCCTCCCTTCCGATTTTGATCCCGAGAATCTTCAGCAAATCTTCCAAACCGAGCAGCGCCGCGTGATTGATGCCCTCACCCTGGTCGAGCTCCTCGGCCCGATGCTGGCGGAGCGCTTCGCCGATACCATGGCCGCCAAATCCGCCCCCCTTCCGGCCTCCGCCGCCAATCCGCCGCGTCCCGCCACCCGTCGCTCCTCCTCGCTCGACATCGCCGACCTGATCGACGGCATGCTCGCCCAGGATCAGGCGATGCGGGGAAGTGCCGCCTGATTTTCCTCCCCTCAACCATTAACACACCCCCGCCCAAATGAGCTCCGCCACCGTGGACAAAACTGAAAAAATTACGATGCCCTCTCCTTCTGCCGCGGCCCCTTCCGCCGCTCCCACCACCCGCCGTACCGACCGCAAAGTCGTTCTCGTCGGCTTCGACCTCGGCACCAATAAATCCTGCCTCCTCACCGGCGCGCCGGGCTCCAACGACATCATCATCAGCAAGATCGTCCCGACCGTCGTGGGCTACGTCCGCGACGGCATCGTCGACGGTATCATTGCGGGCAATGCCAGCGTGCTTTACGGCGAGGAGGCGTTGCGCAATCTCCTTCACGTCAACCTGGTTTCGCCGCTGGCCAACGGCGTCATCGCCCATCGCGACGCCGCGCGTGATTTTCTCCAGCATGTCCGGTCGCTGGCGGATTCCAGCGGCAGTGCGGAGATCCGGGCGGTGGTGGGCATTCCCGCCAACGCCGACGAGGCCGCCCGCGAAGACATCCGCGTCTGCGCGACCGGCACCTTCGACCGCGTCCTCCTCGTTCCCGAGCCGTTTCTTGCCGCGCTCGGTTACCGCGATGACTCCCGCCTCGGCCAGCCGGGCTATGTCGACCCCGTGACCAATTCCCTTTTCATCGATATCGGTGGCGGCACAAGCGATCTCTGCCTTGTCCAAGGCTATTTTCCCACCCGGGACGACCAGATCAGCATTCCGTTTGCCGGTGATGCCATCGACGAGCTCATGCGCCAGGACATCGAGCGGGTTTATCCCAACAACGGCCTGACTGCCCTCCGCATCCGCGAGATCAAGGAAAACCATTCTTACGTCGGCCCCATCCGGAAGCCCATCGACGTCAAGGTCATCATGGGCGGCAAGTCCCATACCCTCGAGCTCGGTGACGTCATTGGCCGGGCCTGCAATACGCTCATCGATAAAATTTATCCCGCCCTCACCTCCCTCATCACCCATGCCTCGTCGGACGGGGTCGTCACGCTGCTGCAAAACATCGTTATCACCGGCGGCGGTTCCCAGATCAAAGGCATCGATACCGTCCTGCAGAAGAAACTCTCCGACGACGGCTTCGAATCGCCCAAGATCCGCCTCGCCGGGCAGGACTATAAGCGCTACGTGGCGATCGGCGCGCTCAAGGCGGCCCGCGCCGCGCGCGAAAACCAATGGCAGTACCTCCTCGCCTGAGGGATTTGTTACGGCTGGTTGACAGGCTGGTGGCAAAACCCGCCAAAACCGGCCGATTCCATTCGGGCGTGACAACTCTGTAACAAATTTGCCCGCAAAAGCTACGAAAAGCCATTAATTGCATAAAATTTGAGTAAACTCTAAGGTATTTCGGCGGCGCATACAGGGAATTCCCTAGATGGCCTTTTATTCGAAAGGCTAATAGGCTGACCTTCCCATGCGCTTAGGAACCCTTACGTCCGACAAGAAAGATTCAATGGCTGAACTGCTCACCCAGGGCTTTCAGGAAATTGCCGTTCTCTCGCGTCGCGGAAGAACGAAAGAGGCAAAATCACTCGCCTCCGCTTTGGCTCCGATCACGGCGAAAGCCGCCGATCCCAACTTTGACTTGGCCTGCGCCGTGCAGGCTTTCGAACGATTTCATCGCGGTTATCCCCCGACCAACGGCCGCATCAATTGGTGCCAGCTCTGGCACCAGCTCGTCCTCGAATAATCCCGCTGCTCAGCCCACCGCCGGATAGCTGCCCAGCCATTTCACCAGCGGGCAGAATCTCTTCAGTTCCCCGATGGCTTCACGCATGGGTGGGTCGTCGTTGTGACCGGTCACATCGATGAAGAAGTAATAATCCCACGGGCGCTTCTTGCTCGGACGCGACTCGATCTTGGAAAGATTGATCCCGCGCTTGGCCAGCGGCTCGAGCATGCGCAGAAGCGAACCGGAGTGCGAGGCAGCCTCGTCGCCGAGCGAGATGAGAAAGCTCGACATGTCGCGGCCGTTGCCGACCGGGCCGGCGGCTTTTTTGCCGATGACGAAAAAACGGGTGGTGTTGTCGGACTTGTCCTGGATGTTTTTTTCCACCACCGGCATTTTATGGAAGGTCGCCGCCAGTTCGTTGGCCACGGCCGCGGTGCCGGCCTCGCCGCGGGCGATTTGCACCGCGCGGGCCGTGCTCGAGGCGTCGACCAGCTGCGCATGCGGGAGGTGCCGCTGCAGCCAGAGGCGGCACTGGGCGAGTGCCTGGTCCTTGGAATAGACTTTCCCGATCTTTTCCAGCGGTTCGTGGGAGATCAGGCAATAGGCAATCTCAACGTAAAACTGGGCGACGATTTTCAGGTCGGATTCGACAAACAGGTCGAGCGCGTCGCGCACGCTGCCTTCGGTCGAATTCTCAATCGGAATCACGCCGTAGTCGGCCTCGCCCTTCTCCACCGCGGTGAAAATGTCGGCGAAGGTCGCCATGGCATGGTAGTGCACGCTCGCCCCGAATTTTTTCAA
>DASRHD010000411.1:0-8500 GCA_035650695.1 Opitutaceae bacterium | reverse complement strand
CGCGTTGACCATTTCCCTAGAAGGGGCCGGCAGCCGCATCCGCGCCCATGGACAGCTCGCCGCCACCGGCGACGGAGACTGGCAGATCGACGAGGGCAGCGTGGACCTGGCGCCGTGGTTCACCGCCGTGACGGACAAATTTCCCCTCCTCGCCGGCTGGCAGGCCAGCGGTACCCTCTCCCTGGCCGGACACGGCACGTTGCGCAACGGATCCGTGGACGGCGCGATCGTGTTGACGCTGGAAAATGGTGCCATGCGCAACGACGCCAAGAAAATCGCCTTCGAGAATATTTCGCTCCATCTCGCCCTGGCCGGCCTGCAACCGCGGCGGACCGAGCCGGGGCAGGAGTTCACCGTCGGCCGGATCACCGGCGCCGGCGCCGAGCTGCACGATTTGAAAATTTCCTTCGCCCTTTCACCCGGCGACGAAATCCGCGTGGCCGCGGCCGAGGTGACGGGCTTCGGCGGAAAATTTCTCGCCGAGCCGTTTGCCTTTAATCCGGCGCAGCCGCAGCTCACCCTCATCGGCCGCGCGGTCGACCTCGATCTGGCGCAGATCTGCGCCTGCCTCGATCCCGAGCAGCTTCGGATTGAGGAAGCCATCGGCCGGGTCAGCGGCCGGCTTACGCTGCACATCGACGCCAACGATGTCCGTTTGGGACAAGGAGGTCTCGTCATGCGCCGGGGCGAGACCGCGCGGCTGGTTTTCTCGCCCACACCGGGCCTGTTTACCTCTTATGTTCCGCCCCAGGTCCGAAAATATTATCCGGGTTTTGAATCAATTGAGTTGAAGCGGCTCCCCTTGGTGATGAAGGCGTTTCGTATTCGATTTTATCCCGATGGTGAGCAGGGCGAGCGTTCGGTACTGGTTCAGCTTGAGGGTGATTCACCCAATCCACGCCTTCCTGCGCCGATCAGCGAGGAGATCAACATCAATGGTCCGCTGCGGGAGGGCATCCAGGCCTATTTGGAAATGCGCAAACGTTTCAAATGAGATTGTCTTGGACGCAACGAATCGCGTATTTTTTTGAAACCAATGAGACGACCCGCCTTTCTTCCCGCCCTGGCTCTCCTCGCGCTCGGGGGCTGCCTCAACGTCAAAACCGAGCCGATCGAGGTCAAACCCATCCATGTCACGGTGGATGTGAACGTGAACGTGAAGGTCGACAAAGCGCTCGACGATTACTTCGGCGACATCGACAAGAAATCCACCACGATCAAACCCGACGCCAACCCTCCTTCCTCCACGCCATGAAGCTGTCCGCTTTTCTTCGTCTTGTTTTTGTCTGTGTCGTCGCCTTTGCCGCGGCCGGCCTGGTCCGCGCCCAGGGCGCGCGCGAGCGCATGGAGCAGCGCCTGCCCGCCCTCGACGCCCTGCGGGCGCGCGGCGTGGTCGGCGAAAACAACCAGGGATTTGTCGAGGTCCGTTCAGGAGGCGATGACGCGGCGGCCAAGCTGGTCGCGGCGGAAAACGAGGATCGCACGACCGTCTACGGCAACATCGCCAAGAAATACAACACCACGCCCGACGAGGTCGGACGCCGCCGGGCCCGCAAGATCGCGGAAAACGCCAATCCCGGCGTCTGGCTGCAGGCTCCGGACGGGAGCTGGTACCAGAAGAAATAGCCGCCGGCTTCAGCGGCCGGGCGGGCCGGACGCCATGACCCTTGATGATCGGCTGAAACGATTTTTCGGCAAAACGCCGGACACGGGCCAGGCGCTGTTTGTCGCGTCCAACGCCACGGTGCTGGGCGACGTCGTGCTCGGTCCGCAGAGCAGCGTCTGGTACGGCGCGGTGCTGCGCGGCGATATCAACGAAATCCGGGTAGGCGAGGGGACGAATCTCCAGGACCAGGCGGTCATCCACCTCGCCGACGATTTCGGGGCGTACATCGGCGCCTGGTGCACGGTCGGCCACGGCGCGATCATCCACGCCTGTGCGATTAGTGACGAATGCCTAATCGGCATGGGTTCGACCCTGCTCGACGGCGCCCAGATCGGTGCGCGCAGCATTGTCGGCGCCAATTCGCTCGTGCCGCAGGGCATGGTGGTGCCGCCCGGTTCGCTGGTTTACGGCTCGCCGGCAAAAATCATCCGCCCCCTCGCACCGGCCGAGCAATCCGCCCTGCGCGGCTGGGCGGAAAAATACATCGCCATGGCCAAGGCCCATGCGGCGCGGGTCGCCCACGAAAAATCAAGCTAGGATACCGTAACCCCAGCGGACGTCACCCGATCCTTGTAATATAATACGTTACAAACGCCTGAGGCTATTCACGGGAGTTTGTAACGTATTATATTACAAATTTCCCTTCGACCGGTCCGATAAAATTGGTGTTCCCGGCGGCTCAGGGCCGTCCGTTCAGCTCCCCGCCGTGGCGAAGCGGATGCTTTTCACCTCGATGCGCTCGACCGGCGTGCTGGTTTCCCCGCCGCCGCCGGACTTGACCGGCACGCTCGCGATCCGTTCGAGCACGTCGTCGCCCGAAACGAGCTGGCCAAACGCGGTGTATTGCTTGTCCAAAAAGCGCGCATTGCCGTGGACGATGAAAAACTGGCAGCCGGCCGAATCGGGATGGGCGGCCCGCGCCATGGAGATGACGCCGCGGACGTGGGGCTTGTCGTTGAATTCGGCCTTGAGCTTGTAGCCCGGATCGCCCGTGCCGGGAATGCCGCGCGCACCCGCCTTGGTGTTGGGGCAGCCGCCCTGGATCATGAAGCCCTTGATGATGCGGTGAAAGCCGGTGCCGTCATAAAAGCCGGCGCTCGCCAGTTTCTTGAAGTTCTCAACCGTCTTGGGCGCGACGTCGGGCCAGAATGCGAAGGTCATGTCGCCGTAGCTCGTGCTGATGGTGGCGGTTTCCGCGGGGGGCGTGCTCATGGGAAGGGGAAGGAACCCCGGCGGCGGCTCTGCCGCAAGTACGAATTTGTCCTCAGGCCGGAAAGGCGGCGTCAATCAGCTCGCAAAAATGGTGGATCAAAAAGAGGTGCGCCTCCTGTGCGGCGCTTCCGCTCGCGCCCGGGACAATGAGCTCGCAGGTGGCCGCACCCTTGGCCTTGCCGCCGCCGCGCCCGAGCAGGGCCAGGCTGTCGAGGCCGAGCCGTTTCGCCTCGGCCAGGACGGCAAGAATGCTGGGCGAGTTGCCGCTGGAAGTGAAGACGACCAGCA
The DNA here is from genome assembly GCA_035650695.1 of Opitutaceae bacterium. Taxonomy (GTDB): domain Bacteria; phylum Verrucomicrobiota; class Verrucomicrobiia; order Opitutales; family Opitutaceae; genus DASRHD01. The sequence goes on along the minus strand of DASRHD010000411.1, from coordinate 5,334 downwards.
GATCGCCGGGTTGGGCCAGGCCGGCGAGCTGGCGGGCAAACACGCCATCGTACCCAAAATCATTGGCGATGCAGGTGAGGAGCGAGCCGTCGGCGGTGAGGGCGACGGCGGGAAGGGCGCGGCGGCTTCTGGCATAGCGGCCGACCAGTTCGGTGGAAAAATGCTGCGCCTCCGCCGCGCTGCCGCCGTTGCCGCAGGTGAGGAGTTTCCTGCCGGCGCGCAGGGTGGACAGAATCATCTGGCCGGCGCGGTCAATCTGCGGGCGAAGGCTGGCAAGCGCCTGGAATGTCTTCACGGTTTCGGCGAGCTGCGCGTCAAAAGTCATGGCCGATTTATGGAGCAAAAGCAGGGCGCAATGCGACGGAATTTTGCGCCGGAAAAAAACCGGGTAGAAACGTCGGCTCCGACTTGCCTCCGCGCCCTCCGTGCGGAAAATTGGGGCGGTGCCTTATTTTGATCACAACGCCACCACGCCGCTTGCGCCGGTTGCGCGTGAAGTCTGGCTGCGCACGCACGACCGGGGCTGGCAGAATCCGTCGAGCTTGTACGGCGGGGCGGCGCGGGTGCGCATGCGCCTGGAGGCGGCTCGCACCGAGATGGCGCGGCTGCTCGGCGCCGAGGCGGAGCGGCTGGTGTTCACCTCCGGCGCGACGGAGGGAGCCAATGCCATCTGCGCCCACCTCGCCCGCACCCTGCCCCTGGGCGCCCGGGTGGCGGTGAACCCGACGGAGCATCCCTGCATGCTCGAAGCGGCAAAATTTTTCCTCGGCGACCGCATCGTCTGGCTTGAGGTCAGCCGTGACGGGATCGTCGCCCCCCGGGCGGTGGACAACCTCCTCGCTGCCGGCGGGCTTGGTGCGGTGATCGTAATGGCGGTGAACAACGAGACCGGCGTGCTCCAGCCCTGGCGCGAGCTCGCGCGCACCTGCCGGCGCCACGCCGCGGCGTTCGTCTGCGACGCCACGCAATGGCTGGGCAAACTGCCCGCCGACGGCCTCGGCGCCGCCGACTGGGTCATCGGCTCGGCCCATAAGTTCGGCGGCCCCAAGGGAGTGGGCCTCCTCCTCATGGCGGGAAATCAGGGGGGCTTTCACCTCCTGCGCGGCGGCGAGCAGGAGCACGGCCGGCGGGCCGGCACGGAGGATTTTCCCGGCGTGGCCGCGATGACAGCGGAGTTCACCGAAATTGAGACGAAAAAAGTCCTGCTTGAAACGGAACGGCGGCGGTGGCGCGACGAATTTGAACGCGCGGTGGCCGTTTCGCTTCCCGGCGTGGAGGTGGTTGGCGCCGGCGCGGACCGGCTCTGGAACACCGTCTCGCTCATCATGCCGCATGGCGAAAACACCCGCTGGGTGTCACGGTTGGACAAACACGGCTTCCAAGTCTCGACCGGCTCGGCTTGCGCCACCGGTCATGACGGCCCGTCGCACGTGCTCGCCGCCATGCGCTTTTCGCCCGAACGGGCGCGGCGTGCCGTCCGCGTCAGCGCCGGTTGGGAGACGATGGAGGCCGACTGGCAGAAACTGGCCGAGGTCATCGCCACCGTCAGCGCGGAAGTGACGCCATCCGAGGCGGTGGCGAAACTCTGATGCGCCTGCGCACGCTCAGCCTCCAGCATTTTCGCAATATCGGCCTGGTGCGCCTCGAGCTGGCGGGGCGCCGGCAGTTTTTCGTCGGCGCGAACGGGCAGGGGAAAACCAACCTGCTCGAGGCGGCGGGCTTTCTCACCGCGCTGCGCTCATTTCGCACCAGCGAGGCGCGCCTGCTGGTGGCGCACGGGCGGGAGGAGGCGGCGATCGCCTGCGTGGTCGAGCATGCCCGGCTGGGGGAGACCGCCGTGACCATCCGGCTGCGGCCGTCCGGCAAGGAAGTCCAGTGCGACGGCACGCGCGTGACCCGGCTGGCCGACTACCTGGGGAAATTTCCCACCGTGGTGTTTTCCTCACCCGACCAGCTGCTCGTGCGCGGCGCGCCGGCATTGCGGCGCCGCTGGCTCGACCTGACGCTGGCGGCGATGGATGCGGACTATTTGCGGACGCTGCAGACCTTTCATCGCGCCCTGGCGGAACGGAACCAACTGCTCAAGGAGGGGACGTTCGCAGTCGGCGAGCTGGCGGCCTTTGAGCAGGTGCTGGCGCCGGCGGCGGCGGAACTGGTGGCAAAGCGGGCGGCCGCGCTGCCCGAACTGGCCGCCGGGATGGAAAAATTTTATGCCCAATTGGCCGCCGACGCGGAGCCGGCGTCGCTGGCTTACGCCCCGAGTGCCGCAGTGGCCGATGCGCCCGCGGCCGCGGCCATGCTGGAGAAAAACCGGGGGCGCGACGCGCAGTGGCGGACGACGCTGTGCGGGCCGCACCGCGACGATCTGGCCGTGACGCTGGCCGGCCGGCCGGCGCGGGACTTCGCCTCGGAAGGGCAGCAGCGGTCGCTCGTGCTGGCGCTGCGGCTGGCCCAGGCGGAATATTTTCAAAGAAAAAGCGGGGTGACACCCGTGCTGCTGGCCGACGATGTGCTCGGCGAACTTGATCCGGCGCGGCGGCGGCGATTTTGGGCGGTACTGGCGCCGGAAGCACAGGTCGTCGCCACCGGCACCAGTCTGCCGGAGGGCGAGGCGGCGGGGGAGTGGCAGGTCTTTACGGTGCGCGGCGGGGAGTTCAGCGAAAGCGCGCGGCAGCCGGAAAAAATTTCCTGAGCGGCGGTCTTGGCATCCGCTGCGGATGCGGTTAGGCAGAAGGACAACCGCATGGCGCGCACATCCGTCAGACTGCTGTGGAAGGCGAAAATCGAAGGAAAACTCGCCGCGGCGGCGTGGCCGGACGGAACGGCGACGTCCGCGCCCCGCGCCGCGTTTCGCGGCCGTGTGCTCGGGGTCGATCCAAGCCTGCGCGGCACCGGGCTGGCGCTGCTGGAATTTGCGCCGGGCCGGCCGGTGGTGCTATTGCGGGCGGCGACGGTGCGGGTGCCGGCGCGACGCCCGATGGCCGAGGCGCTGGCGGAGATCCACCGCCAGGTGAGCGGATTTTTGGAAGAGGGCGGGGTGCGCCACGTGGCGTTGGAACAAACCATCTACGTGCAAAATTTTCAGACGGCGCAGATCCTGGGCGCGGCGCGCGGTGCGGCCATCGCCGCGGCGGCCCTGTGCGGACTGCCGGTATTTGAATACCCGCCGCTGCGGGTGAAGCAGGCGGTGGTGGGCGCGGGACGCGCCAGCAAGGTGCAGATGGCGCGGACGGTGATGGCGATGCTCGGCCACGGCCGGCCGCTGGCGGCCGATGAGGCGGACGCGGCCGGAGTGGCGCTCTGCCACGCCTTTACCTGGCGCGGCTGACGGCAAATAATAACGCGCCTTTACCAAAAAACGCACGGCGTTTGCCGTTGTCCGGCCAGCGCCCCCACGGCAGGATTGCTGTTTGTCATGAAAACCGACCGTCCGCGGCCTCCTGCCCGCTCCTTTCATTTCCGCTTCCGCTCAACGGGATGGCCAGGCACACCGGCTTTCCGGTGGCGCCGTTCTTGAATACAGCAGGTTGACGATCGAGAACGGATAAATTTTGCTGCTGGCCTCTCGTTTGATGAGCCCAAGTCCGATGCTTCTTGCCGCCGGGTCTGGTCTGGTTTTCGCGGTGCTCGTCGCCCGCGTCGCGCCACGACTCTGGCTGGCGCTGGTCGCGGCCAGCCTGGGGGCGGCGCTGGTGGCAGCCGCCCTCGTCCTCCACGGTGGAACGGAGTGGACCTGGCGGAGCGGATTTGCCCTCGGCGGCGAGCCGGTGCACCTCCGACTGGATGCGATCAGCGCCCTGTTTCTCGCCCTGCTCAGCGTGGTGGGGGCGGCGGGAGCGGTCTACGCCCGTGCCTACTGGACCGACCGTGACCATCCGCGGTCGGCCCGCTCGGGCCGGCGGTGGTGGAGCGCATTGCTGCTCTGCGCGGCCGCTGTCCTGTTGGTTTCCAACGGCCTGCATTTTCTCATCGGCTGGGAGCTTTTCACCGTTTGTAGTTATTTTTTAATTACAATGGACCGATCCCGCCGGGAGGGGCGCGCCGCCGGCTGGCTCTATCTCGGCGCCTCCCACGCCGCGACCCTCGCGCTTTTCGCCTTTTTTGCCCTGCTGGCGGCGCGGACGGGGAGCTGGGACATCGGTCCGATGCGCGGGCAGGCCGGGCTCAAGCCGCTCTTCTGGCTCGTCCTCTTCGCCTTCGGCCTGAAGGCCGGTTTGTTTCCGCTCCACATCTGGCTGCCCTCGGCGCACGCCAGCGCCCCCAGCCATGTCTCCGCCCTTCTCTCCGGAATGACCCTCAAGCTGGGCATTTACGGGCTGGTCCGGTTCAGCGGCTGGCTGCCCATGCCGGCGCAGGCCGGCGGCGTGCTCGCCACGCTGGGTGTGATCAGCGCCGTCCTGGGAGTGGCCTTTGCCCTCGGCCAGCATGATCTCAAGCGTTTGTTGGCGTATCACAGCGTCGAGAACATCGGCATCATTGTCATCGGGCTGGGGTTTGCCCTGCTGGCGAAACAGCGCGGCAACGCGGGCTGGGGGGCATTGGCGCTGGCGGGCGGCCTGCTGCACGTGTGGAACCACGGCTTGTTCAAATCGCTGCTTTTTCTCGGCGCCGGTTCGGTGCTGCATGCGACCGGAACGCGGGAAATGAGCCGGCTTGGTGGATTATGGCGCGGCATGCCCTGGACGGCCGGGCTTTTTGCCCTGGGGGCGGCGGCGATCTCCGGTTTGCCGCCGCTCAATGGCTTCATCAGCGAATGGCTGATCTATCTCGGCTTGTTCGACGCCCTCGCGCCCCCGGGTGCGGCGGCGCTGGCGGCGGTGCCCGCGGTGGTGCTGCTGGCCATGACGGGGGCGCTGGCGCTGGCCTGTTTCATCAAGGCTTGCGGCGTGGTTTTTCTCGGCGCACCGCGCACACCGGCGGCGGAAAACGTCCACGAAAGCGGATGGTGGATGCGCGGCCCGATGCTCGTCCTCGCCGGTGCGTGCGTCGCGATCGGCCTGGCTCCGGTTTTTTTCTGGCCGGCGGTGATGCAGGCGGTGGCGGCATGGAATCCGGGGTGGAGCGGCGCGGCTGCCCCGGCGTCCTTGCGCACGCTCGGCACCTGCAATCTGAGCCTGGCGGTGGGAGCGGTGGTGGCGGCGATTTTGCTCGGCTGGTGGACCCGCAAACGGGGGCGTCGCCGGGCGCTGACCTGGGACTGCGGTTATGCCGTACCGACCGCGCGCATGCAATACACCGCCGGTTCTTTTGCCGCGACCATCACGGAATGGTTCGCCTGGATTCTCCGCCCGATCCGTCATGGGCAGCGGCCCGAGGCGCTTTTCCCGCTGGCCG
>DASRHD010000410.1:0-2667 GCA_035650695.1 Opitutaceae bacterium | reverse complement strand
CGCTCCGCCCGCCACCGCCGCTTCCCCGCCGGCTCCCGCCGTGGCAGCCCCCGCGCCTGCGGCGCCGCCTCCGCCGACGGTCGCCCTGCTGCCCGCGGTCCCCGCCGCGCCGCCTCCTCTCGACCCAAGCAAGCCCGATCCCAAAATCGCCGCCTATATCGACGCCCTGCAGATAGCCGGCGTCCGGATCACCAGCGCCGGCGGGAAGGTGCTGATGAACGACCGGGTTTACCGGCAAAATGACATCGTCGACCGCCTCCTCGGCGTTCGTTTGAAAAAGATCGAAGACGACAGCCTCATTTTCGTCGACGAACGCGGCGTGACCTACACGAAAAATTTCTGATCCGGCGCGGCGAATCAATAGGCGCTGGTCGGCGGGAAGAACACCTGCCACGCCGTGCGCAGAACAATCTGCAGATCGAGCCCGATCGACCAGTGGGTGATGTAGTGCACGTCCCAGCGCAACCGGTGATGGAGCATTTCCTCCTCCAACACCGCGCCCCGATAACCCATGCTCTGGGCCAGCCCGGTGATGCCCGGCTTGACCAGGTGCCGGGTGCGATAGGCGCGCGTGCGTTGGCTGAACGCTTGGTCGAGCAGCGGCATGTAGGGCCGGGGCCCGACGATGCTCATCTCTCCGCGCAGAACATTGATGAATTGCGGAAACTCATCGAGGCTGTGCCGCCGAAGGAAACGCCCGAAGGGAAAAATCCGCGCATCCTCCTCCGCCGCCTGCTGTGACTCCGCCTCCTCCGCGGCGGGAGCGGCAAACATCGATCGAAATTTCAGCATGGCAAAAGGCCGGCCCTGCAATCCGCGGCGCGGGCGGACATGGAACAACGGCCCCGGCGCCTGCCGCCTCTGGACCAGCCAGACCCAGGCGCAGAGCGGCGGAAGCACGAGCGTGACCGCAGGCAGGGCAACCGCCAGATCGAATCCGCGCTTGAGCAGCCGGTTCGCCGGATCTTGCAGCGGCTCCTCCCGCAGGGTGTAGAAGTGACGTCCTTCCTCGAGCACCGGCACCAGCGGATGCGTATACCGCTCCTCCAGATTGCTGTGAATGAGCAGGCGGCAGCCGCGTTCCTGGCAGATGTCGATCACCCGCCGCGCCTCCACGTCGTTGGGCGGCAGTTCGAGCAGCATGACCTGCCCGACCGGGCGTTCCGCCAGCACTCGCGACAGTTCCTCCACCCGGCCGAGAAACGGCGCGGGCAGTCCGGCGCCGGCCGCTTCCGCGTCGTCGGAAAGGAAGCCCACGGCGTCGATCCCGAGCGGCTCCTGGTGGGCGATCCAGGCGTGCCATTGCAGCAGCGATGCCCGGCGGCCGATGAAGAGGGTCGGCATTCGCTGCCCATGAAAAACCATCCGGGCCAGGCGGCGCGGACCGTAGAGGTTGAGCCAGAGCAGCCCGAGCCAGGCCCAGACAAAAAAACTGCCCAGAAAAAGACGGCTGATGCTTCGGTCGCGCGTGGCGAACATCATGGCAAAGGTTAACAGCGCCATCAGGCCGACCTGGCGCGCCGCCAGCCGCGCCGCGTCCAGCCAGGTCAGGCGGTGAAACCGCGCCGAAAGGGTGACCAGCTCGCGCGAGGCGACGAGCAGGCCGCCCACCGCACAAAGAAAGTACGGCACCAGGTTCACGTCGCGATTCAGATGCACGAACGGCACGCGGTAGATGAGCTGGGCGTAAACCCAGAAAAATACGCCCACCAGGAGCGTCATCGCGCCCGCATGCAGCGTGGCGAGTCCGCGCGCGCGTGAGGTGATCATGCCGAATCAACCCATAGCGGGGCGGAGGCCGGACTCCACCCTCAAATTTTGCCGAGAAAGCGCTTGATTTCCGCCAGCGGCCGGGCGTTCAGCACCTGTTCCCGCGTCAGCCATCCCTTGCGCGCGGCGTTGACCCCGGCACGGACAAAATCGAGGCCCGCGGTCTCGTGGGCGTCGGGATTGATCACGCAGAGCAGCCCCTTTTCTGCCGCCCGCTTCCAATGGCGCCAATCCATGTCGAGCCGCTGCGGATTGGCGTTGAGCTCGATCACCACCCGGTGGGCGGCCGCGGCGTCGAGAATTTTCGGTGTATCCACCTTGTAACCTTCGCGGCGCAAGAGCAGCCGGCCGGTCAGATGGCCGAGCATGGTCACGTGCGGCTGCTCGATCGCCCGGATGATGCGCGCCGTCATCTCGGCCTCGCTCTGGGCAAAGACGCTGTGCACCGACACGACGACGTAATCAAGCTTTCGCCGCACCGCTTCGTCAAAATCGAGCCGGCCATCGGGCAAGATGTCGCATTCCGTGCCGGTGAAGAGGTGGGTCTTGAAACGCCGCGCCGCATTGAGCGCGCGGATCTCATCCACCTGCTTGAGCAGGCGCTCCTCACTCAGGCCGTTGGCCTGAAAACTGGCCTTGGAATGGTCGGCAATGCCGAGATATTCCCAGCCCAGCGCCTCCGCCGCCGCGACCATTTCGATCAGGGTGTTGCGGCCGTCGCTCGCCGTGGTGTGATTGTGAAACGCCCCGCGCAAGTCGGACGCCTCCACCAACCGCGGCAGATCGCCGCGCTCCGCCGCCTCGATTTCGCCCAGCCCTTCGCGCAGCTCGGGCGGGATGAAATGCAGTCCGAGCGCGCGGAAAATATCCTCCTCGGTTTTAATTTTCCCGGCCTTT
>DASRHD010000409.1:0-8963 GCA_035650695.1 Opitutaceae bacterium | reverse complement strand
AGATGACGACATTTTGCTGGGTTTCCGGCGCATTGCGGATCTGGAAAACCTGGCCGCGAAAGGTGCGGTTGGGATAGGCGTCGACGGTGAAGCTGACGTCCTGCCCGTCGGCAATGTTGCCGATGTCGGCTTCGGCCACGGACGCGTCAATCTGCATTTTCGTCAAATCGTTGGCGATTTCGAAAAGGGTGGGGGAATTGAGGCTGGCGGAGACGGAATTGCCGATGTCGACGGCACGCTTGATCACGATGCCGTCGATGGGCGAGCGGATCTCGGTATAGGAAAGGTTGGCGCGGGCGGTCTCGACCGACGCGGTCTTGATCTGAACCTGCGCCGCCGCCTGTTCGAAGAGCGCGGCAGCCTGATCGTAATCGGACTGGGCGATGAGGTTTTTGTCCAGCAGCTGCTTGCTGCGGTCCATATTCGCCTTTTGCAGGTCATAGTTGGCCTTGGCATTGGCCAGGTCGCCTTCGGCGGATTTGAGCGCCGCCTGATAATTGGTCTGAAGAAGGGTGCAAAGGAGATCGCCCTTCTTCACCTTGGAATTGAAATCGGCCGACAGGCTGTTGACGTACCCGGAAATCTGACTGCTCACCAGCACGTCCAATACCGGCTGGATCACGCCGGTGGCAGTGACCTTCTGCTCCAGTTCGCCGTGGGTCACCTTGGTGATGTAATAATCGGGCGCCTTGTCGTTGTGCTGGCTCCAGAAATACCAACCGGCGCCGGCGGCAAGGAGAAGGACAAGGACGAGGGCGATCCAGCGGGCTGAATTTCCGGATTTAGGCATGGGCGAGAGTTGAAGTGGTAAATGGTGTTCGGCGGGCCGGCAAACCCCAGCGGGAGAGAGAGCTGGGGCCGAGGCGGGCCCGTGTTGGCTTGACGCCCCTCCGGAAAAAAAGTCGCAGGAATTTGTACCGGCGGCTATTGAAAATGCCTTGCGCCGTGCCGTGCCGGTCAGGCCGCAAAGACCTTTTTCAACTCCGCCGCCACGTTGGGCGGGACGAAGTGCGAGACGTCGCCGCCGTACTTGGCGACCTGCTTGACCAGATTGGAACTGGTATAGCTATAAAGCTCCTTCGGCATGACGAAAATCGTTTCGATCACCGGGTCGAGGTGCCGGTTCATCAGCGCCATGTTGAACTCGAATTCGAAATCGGAAACGGCGCGCAGTCCGCGAATGATGGCGGAGGCGCGCTGCTCCCGGGCAAATTCAATCAGCAGGCCGTCGAAAACGGTGATGGCGACATTGCCCAGCTTGGCCACGTTCGGCCGCAGCATCTCCTGCCGGTGCTCGGCGGAAAAGAGCGGATTTTTTTCCGGATTGCGCGCGATCGCGACCGTGACCCGGTCGAACAGCCGCGAGGCGCGCTCCAGCACGTCGAGATGGCCGTAGGTGACGGGATCAAACGTCCCCGGATAAATGCAGTGACGCATGAGCCCAGCATGCGGCCCGGGGCCGGCGGGGCGAGGCAAATGATGCTCTGGTGTTGCCACACCGGCCCCGGCCGTGTGCAGTGGGCCGGCCGCGATGAACCTGCCCAATCTCCTCACGCTTTCCCGCATTCCGCTGATGTTCATCATCGTGGTGTTGATGCAATGCCGCTGGGTCGGGGCGGCTTCGCTGGCCTTTGTCCTGTTTCTGGCCGCCGGCGTGAGCGACTGGCTCGACGGCTACCTTGCCCGCCGCCGCGGCCTCGTTTCCAACTTCGGCAAGCTGATGGATGCCCTCACCGACAAGATCTTTGTCCTGGGGCTGATGATCGCGCTGGTCGGCAACGGTTCCCTTCCGATTTACTGGGTGCTGCTCGTCCTCTGCCGGGAATTTCTCATCACCGGCATGCGGATGGTGGCGGCGTCGAAGGGCGTGGTCTTCGCCGCGGAAAGGGGCGGAAAGCAGAAGACCGTGACGCAGCTCATTGCCCTCGGTTTTCTGCTTTTTATCCCGATGCTGAGGATCGACATCGCCCCTTTTCTGCGCTGGGACCTGCCGCCCTCGTTCACGGAAACATTATATAATATCGGACTGGGGCTTTTCATTATCGCCACCTTTTTCACCCTCTGGTCCGGCTACGGTTATTTCGTAAAATATCGCCGCATCGTTTTCGAGGAGTCGGCATCATGAGATTATCCGAACCCGCCTGGCCGCGGTTTCTGCCCGCCCACTTCGTGCTGGCCTGCGCCACCCTCGGGCCGATCGGCCGCCGTCTGCCCGGGCCGGGCACGTGGGGTTCGGCGGCCGGCCTGATCTATTTCACCATCCTGTTTTATCCACGGGGGCCGGTCGGCTATGCGCTGCTTTGCGCCGCCGGACTGTACTTTGCCGTTGCGATGTGTGGAGAGGCTGAGTTTCGCCTGGGGAAAAAAGACCCCGGCGAGGTCATTTTGGACGAATTCGCGGCCATGCCGCTGTGCTTCATCGGCTGGCCGTGGCTTTGTCCCCTCCTGCCGGTGTGGGCGATCATGCTCGCCGGTTTCGCGCTCTTTCGGGTCTTCGACATCCTCAAGCCATTTGGCATCCGCCGCCTGCAGGACCTGCCCGGCGGCTGGGGCGTGGTGATCGACGACGTCGCCGCCGCGCTCGCCGCCTGCGTCACGCTCCACCTCGCCGCCGGCATCTGGCGGGCAACGCATGGTGGCTAGCGCCGGTTGCGGAACTCGATGCGCAGGCTGCTGCTCACCCCCAGCTGGGTGCCGTCCGGCCCCTCGATCGCGTAAGTGCCGACCGTGAACAGCGCAACCACCCCGCTGTTCTGTCGTATCCGAAAAGGGAATACAATTTCAGGGCGAAGGGCGAGGACCTGCCGGCCCTCGTCGCTGAGCAGGAGCGTGCTGGCGACCGAAAGGGTGAGCGAGGCGTGAAAATGCGGCCAATCGCGGCCGGCGCCGACCGAGACCTGGAAGGAATTGGCATGCAACTCATTTTTTCCGAAGTTGGACGGCAGGGCGGTGTGATTAAGCAAATCGAAGCCCACGCTGGAATAGCCGATCAGTTTCCAGCCCGGCGAGAGCGGAAAGGTGGCGGCGGCGTAGGGCTGGGTGTGGCGATAGCCGTCGGTCAGGTCGGGCGGCGGCCGGCTCAACGGGGTGTGAAAATTCAGGCCCCAGCCGACGCCGATGTCGGGGCGGGCGGGCCAGGGTTGTTCATACTTGGCCCCGAGGTTGAGCCCGGAAAACCCGTAGCCTTCGGCGCGCTTGAGCCCGGTGGTGAAATAATCCTGCACCTCGCCGCTGAGCTCGACGCGGTCGTTGACCTTGTATTCGCCGCCCACCGGCATGCGAAAAAAATTCCGGCTCCACAGATCGGCCACCCGCGGCCGGACATAGATGCGGTAGAAACCGTGGGGTTGCAGGCCGGGCAGGTTTCGCGCCATGAAGCTCGGCAGCCGGTCGACGAAGCTGTCCAGTTCGTCCAGCCACCACGGCGGGTTTTGCAGGACGATCGGCTGGACGGAGGTGGGGGCGGCGGGAATCGCCGCGGGCTCGGCTTCGCATCGGGCCACGGCCAAAAGCGCGACGAGCAACCTCCACCGGTTCATTCTCCGGCGTCGGCACAGAGTGAAGCTTGAAGGGGGGCGGGGCAAATCAGGGCAGAATTTGGAGGTTTTCGGCCGGTATTTTAACGAACAGTCCCTGGCGGAGCACATCCACCGACAACACCACGCCGTTTAGGTTCGACGGATCGTCGACCACTCCTTCCAGGCCGTGCAGCGGCCCGCCGGCGACTTTCACCCGCCGGCCGCGCGCGAGCAGGGGAAGCAGGCTCAATTCATAACCCGAGGCAACGATGGCGCGCACGTCCTCGAGCTGGCGAAGGAAGCGCGGTTCGTCCTCCACCGGCAGGACGCGGGCGAGCAGGTCCTGCTGGTAGATGCGCGCCCGCTTTTCCGCCGGGACACGGGCGAAAACATAGCCGGGAAAAAGCGGCTTGGTGAAACGTTTCGTCTGCTTTTGGTACCGCCGTACGCTCGGCACGAGCGGCAGGTAATGGACGAAGCCTTCCGCCGCCATCAGCGCGGCAAATTTTTTCTCGCAGCGCGGCTTGGTATGACAGGCGCACCAGGCCTCGGCCGCCCCGCTGGTGAAGCCTGCTTCCGTCATCCGCGATTCAGCAGGAACCGCACCGCGGCGTGGTAGCCCTCGAAACCCAGGCCGGTGATGACGGCGAGGCAGGCGGGGGCGGTGAGGGATTTGTGCCGGAATTCCTCGCGCTGATAGATGTTGGAGATATGCACCTCCACCGTGGGCAGCTTGGCGCCGAGCAGCGCGTCACGCAGGGCCACGCTGGTATGGGTGAGGGCGCCGCCGTTGAGGACGAGGCCGGCCACCTTGGCGTCGGCCAGGGCGGCGATTTTGTCGATCAAGGCGCCTTCGTGGTTCGACTGAAAAAACTCCAGCTCGGCGGCGCCGGCGAACTCCTTGCGCAGGACCGCCTCGAGGTCGGCCAGGGTGGCGCGACCGTAGACCTCCGGCTCGCGCTTGCCGAGCCGGTCGAGGTTGGGACCGTTGAGAATGGCGATCTTTTTCATGTGGCGTGGTTCAAAGGGGATTATCCGTGGCAATGAACTCCCACGGCAAACCAAACTTTTGCGCCAGCTCCTCCGCCAGCGCCTTCACTCCGTGCGTTTCGGTGGCGTAGTGGCCGCAGATGAAAAGATTGAGACGCTGCTCCTGCGCGGCGTTGAACCATTCTTCGCGCAGTTCGCCGGTCACGAGCGTGTCCACGCCCTCCCCGGCGAGTTCGGGCACGGCGCTGTTGCCACTGCCGCTGCAAAAGGCGATTTCCGCCGGCTGCTCGGAGCCGAACTCGATCGCGATGACCCGGCGGTAGAGCTTTTCCAGGCGGGCGCGGAGGACGGCGCGGCCGGCCCCGCCGGCGCTGGCGATGAGGCCGATGTTTTCCTCCTCGCGGGGAAGAAAACCGCGCACCGGCGCGAGGCCGAGCTGGCGGGCGAGGAGCGCGTTGTTGCCGATCTCGGGATGGGCATCGACCGGAAGATGGTTGGAATAAAGCGCACAGTTACCGCGCATGAGCATGGCCACGCGCTGATAAACCGCCCCGGTCAACGGCCGGGGCATGTCCCAATACATGCCGTGATGGACAATGAGAAAATCCACGCCGGCGGCCACCGCTTTTTGAAAAGGCACCACCCCGGCGTCGACTGCCGCACCGATCCGGCTGACCCGGCCGTCGTTGGCCACCTGCAGGCCGTTGCAGGCACCGGGGGCGTCCTTGAAGGCGGCGCGGCGGGTGCGCCGGTCGCAATAATCAACCAGGTCGTGAAGCGCGGGCATGGGCGGAATTATTTAAAAAGCCAGCGGCAAGTCCAACCCGAAGCAGCCGCCCGCCACCGGCAGGTCAGGCGCCGGCGCCCACCCGGCAGCAATGGGCGCTGAAACCGGCGCCGAAGCTGACCAGCCAGTAATCCCCGCCGGTGCCGTTCCGGCCGCCGCGCAGCGCCTCGGCCAGCGCGAAAAGCACCGACGGGCTGCTCATGTTGCCGCCGTCGCGCAACACCTGGGCGCTTTCCGCCAGCGGGTAGCCGGGCACCGCTGCCTCGATCGCCGTCAGCACGTCGCGCCCGCCGGCATGGGAGATGATTTTTTTCACCGGCCGCGGCCCGCGCTCCTGCCAGAGCTGGGCCACGGCGCGCGCCGCCACCTCCGGCACCGAGCGGTGAAGCAGGTTGCGCAGCTTGCCATCGCGGGTCTCGAAGCGCAGCCGGTCGCGTTCCGCCGGCCAGTGCAGGGTGTTGAACTCGAAGCAACGCAGGCCGCTCGCGCCCGGCTGGGCCCGCCAGATGCTGGCGGCGGCGCCGTCGCCGAAGAGGCAGGCGCTGATGAGCACGCCGGGGTCATTGTCGAGGTAGAACGCGGCCGAGCAAACCTCGACCGCGATGCAGGCGACGGTGGCGTCCGGCCGGGCGGCCAGGATGTGGCTGGCGGCGCGCAGCATGGGAATGGCCGCGCCGCAGCCGAGACCGACGAGGTCCTGCAGCCAGGCGTCGGCACGCAGGCCCAATTCCTCGGCGACATAGCTGGTGAGTCCGGGGCAGAGGTAGCCGGTGCAGGTGCAGATGAGAAGAGCGTCGAGCTGGGCCGGAGCGACCCGCGCCTGCTCGAGCGCGGGGCGGAGCGCGGCGAGGGCGAGGCGTGGCGCCTCGGACCGGAAGGCGGCATTGAGTTCGTCCGCGCTCAGGTCGGTGATGCGGTCGAGGTTGTTCACCGCAAAATGCCGCGTGGCGATGCCGTTGTCGCCGGTCAGCACTTTTTGCAGGATGAACTGCGAACGCCCATGCAGGCGGGCCACGGCCGGCGAACGCCGGGCGATTTCCCAGCAGTCCTGCTGGGTGAATTTTGCGGGCGGGCGGGCGGTGGCGAGGCCGTGGAGAAACATTTTAGTGCAGCGCCGCGTAGAGCGGACGAAGCGGTAGGAGCCGGGCGCGGTTGAGCGCGGTCAGCCAGGGTTGGCGGCGGGGCGAAAACAAAAACGCATGCAGCGTGCCGGCGGAAGCCAGCCGCAGACGGAAGCGGCGGCGCAGCCGCGCGTGCACGGCCCGGCAGGTTTCCTCCCAGCCGCCCGCGCCGCGGGCGTAGGCGGCCACCGGCTCGAGCGCGAGCGCCGCGCTTTGAAACGCCATCGCCATGCCGTTGCCGGTGAACGGCGGAATCATGGCAAAGGCGTCCCCCACGACCAGACGTCCGGCATCCGCCGGTCCGCGATCGAAGGCCAGCCCGGCGACGGCGCAGAACGAAGCCTCCTCGAGCGCCGTCCGTCCGAGCCGTTCTGCCAGCAAGGCCAGCCCGGCGGCGCGCAGATGGGCGAGGAGGAGGGCGGAACGGTCGCCGCGCGCATCGTCGCGGACGCGGAAAAGTCCGCAGACATTGACGGCACCTTCCTCCACCGGCGAGAGCCCGACGTAGGCGCCGCGGCCAAGATGTACCTCGAGATCGGCGGCGAGCGTCAGGCCGTGCGCATGGACCTTCAAGCCGAGCCATCGCGGCGGGCCCCGTCGGCGGCCGGTCGCAAAAATCCGGCCGGCCGGCGCCGCGCCGTCGGTGACGCGCGTATGGGTATGCAGCTCGCCGCCGAGCCGGACGAATTCGGCGGCGAGCCGGGCGTCGAGGACATGACGGCTGAGTCCGAAGGCCGGCGAGGGCAGGGTTTGGACGCGCACCGGCGCGCCGTGCCGGCACCACGCAACCGTGCGATGCCGCGGCGCATCAGCCAGCAGCGGCGCAAGGTGAAGCCGGGCGATGGTGGCCTCGTCGAGACCGGTGAGAAATTCGCCGCAGACGCGGTGGCGCGGGTAACCGCCCGCCTCGAAGACCGCGACCGGCACGTCGGCGCGCCGCAGCGCCGCGCCCAGGGCGAGGCCGGCTAGGCCGCCGCCGACGATTTCAATGGGATGGGCTGGATTCATCGACGCCGGGCGATCATGCGATTGGAACCGAAGGCGGTGCCGGCGCAGCGCCACGTCCAGGCTTTTTCATCGAGACCGAGCGCGCGCGCAAGTTCGTCGCCGATGAAACCGGCGGCGATGCTGACGTGGGCGTCGTGCCGCGTGACATAATTGGCATGCAGCAGCGGGCCGGCGCCACGCAGGAGAAATTGAAAGCGCCGCCGCCGCGACGGTTCGCAAGCGACGATGACCTGCGCGGTGGAGCTGAGCGCGCCGCCGAGAACGGCGAGCTCGGCGGCCGAAAAATGGTGAAAAATGAGATTGCCGAACACGACCGCGTAACCGCCGTAACCCGTGAAGGAACGCAGGTCGGTGCGATGCCACGCCGCCTCGCGCGGCCAGTCCACGGGCCGCGGCCAGAAATCGAGCCCGTCGACCGGCAGGCCCCGCCGGGCCAGGGCGAGGCCGAGTGCGCCATCGCCCGCGCCGAGTTCAAGCGCACGCTCGCCGGGGCGGAGTAGGCCGGGCAGGGTGGCGGCGAACCAGCGGAAGTTGCCCATGAGGGCATTGAGCTGGCGGATATTGCGGCGGCTATGCAGGGCATCGGGGTGGTCGGGCGGAAGCGTATCGAGAATTTCGGGCTGGAGCTTGCGCTGCATCGGTCAAAGGTGGTGCGGCGGGCGCGGTTGGCAAGCCGCCTGGTGAGACCCGGCTTGCTCCCCCGGGTGCCTGTCGTTTTGGTTAGGTTTGTCAAAAATTTCTCCCATGAGCGCTGATCCCAGTCCGGTTGATTTGATTGCTCTGGCCGCCGAAAAATTCCGTGGCCGTCCCTCCTGGGACGAATATTTCATGGCCACGGCGGTGCTCCTGGCCACGCGCAGCCCATGCGAGCGGCTGCATGTCGGCTGTGTCATCGTCAGCGGGGGCGAGCGCCGCAACCGCCTGGTCGCGGCGGGCTACAACGGCTTTCTCCCCGGCACGCCCCACGTCTCGCGCGTGCGCGACGGCCACGAGCAGGCGACGGTGCATGCGGAACAGAATGCGGTGGCCGACGCGGCGCGGCGCGGAAGTTCGATCGAGGGTTGTGTGGTCTACATAACGCACTATCCTTGCATCAACTGCGCAAAGATTCTCGCTTCCGCCGGAATTTCGGAATTACGGTACCGCAGCGATTATCAAAACGACCCGCTTGTCGCGCCGTTGCTGGCCGACGCGGGCGTGAAAATCACCAAACTTTAATTTCGCCTGGTCGCCATGCGTGAACGCCGCGAAAGCACCAAGGAAAGTCTCGCCGGCCAGCTCCTGCTGGCGCATCCGGCGATGCGTGATCCGAATTTTCGCCGCACCGTGGTGCTGATGTCGGCCCACGGCGAGGAGGGCGCGATGGGCGTGGTCCTCAACCGTCCGTTTGGCCGGCCCCTCGGCCAGCTCAACGGCCAGTTTGCCCTCGGCACACTCAGCGACGTGCCGGTGTTCCACGGCGGTCCGGTCCAGACCGAGCAACTCATCCTTGCCGCCTGGCAGTTCCGCCCCGACGGATTCAAACTTTACTTCGGAATC
>DASRHD010000408.1:0-5484 GCA_035650695.1 Opitutaceae bacterium | reverse complement strand
CTGGTCGCCATCACGTAAGCATTGACGCCGGAAGCGCCGGGGAAGTTAACCGGGGTGTTGGCGGCGGCATTGACCGTGCGGCCGGGGACATTGCTGGCAACGGAAAGGTCGATGGTGGATCCGGTCGAGACGGCAACGACCGCGCTTGGGTTCACGCCGCTGGTCGCTTCATAGGCGCCGGCGTCGAGCGACACGGTCCCGCCCTTGCCCGCATCGTCAAAATTCTGCGCGGCCACGGTCAGCAGCGAACCCGGCTGCAAAATAACGCTGCCGGAAGCATCGAGATTGATCGTGCCGCCAGTCGCACCAGAGGCGTCGATTTTACCCCTGACCGTGATGTCGCCATTGTCAGCCGAGAGAGTGAAGGCATGCGCGGTCGCCGCGCCATCAACCACGACGGAAGGGTCGGCCCGGTCGCGAATGGAGATTGATTGCGTGAACCCTCCCTGGGAAAGGCTGCGGGTGAGCGAGGCTGTG
Organism: Opitutaceae bacterium; assembly: GCA_035650695.1. Taxonomy (GTDB): domain Bacteria; phylum Verrucomicrobiota; class Verrucomicrobiia; order Opitutales; family Opitutaceae; genus DASRHD01. Next base: position 5,007 of record DASRHD010000408.1, on the reverse strand, counting down.
CTGCCGCCCGGAATGCTTCCGACATCCAGGGAGAAGCTGCCGCCCTCCCCGCCGGTGCCGCCCTGGCCGAGGAAACTTCCGTTAATCGCAAATGTGCCGCTCGCTATCGGCGCGGTAGCGACGGAGAGGCTGCCGGCGTTGCCGACGCGGGAACCGTCGTTCTTGGCCGGATCGATCGGCGCCGAGACGTCGATCTTTCCGTTCGCCTCCACTTTGCCGTTATTTGAAATCAGGCTGATCTGACCTCCATCAGTGTATTTCGTCTGGTCGAAAAACACCTGCGCCGTGCCACTGGCATCGAGGACGGCCGCACTGCCGACCGAGACATCGCCATTCGTGGCGTCCAAGGTGAGCGCGCCGCTCGGCAGTGAAACGAGGCTGTCGGCGGTGACACCGTTGGCGCCAATCAATTTCAGGGTGGCGCCCAAGCCGCCGGTAACCGCGCCGCCTCCAACGCCGGACGAGGCAATCGCCAGCCTGCCGCCGGAGGCGATGGTTTGATCGGCGGCATTCGCGCCGGTCAGAACGGGGGTGGCCAGGGTCAGCGCGCCTGTTACGGGAATATTTGCCGTCAGTCCGCCTTTGTCTTGCACGCGGATGGCGTTGCCCGCGTTCAGGGTGACGTTGGCGTACTGATCGATGGCGAGCTGGTTGGCGCCTAATTCAATGCTGCTGGCATCGAACTCCAGCGAACCGCCGGTCGCAGCCGAGTGGCCGGATCCGATCACCCCGGGGCTGTTGTCGAGAACAATGTTCTGGGCGGCCACCTGGGCCGTGCCTCCCCCGCCATTGGTGGAAAAACCGCGAATTTGGCCGCCATGGAGAGCCAGGTCTCCGGCGGCGCCGATCGTGCCGGTCCCGTAGATATCGATAGAGGAATAACTCAACAATGAAAGCGACGTCGTCTGCAGCTTTTGCAGGATGTCGTTGGACAGCACCAGGCCGGCATTGGTGGGGAGCGATCCGGAATCCGCCGGCAACTGCAGACTGATCAGGCCGCTATCGAGCGCGAGGGCCTGCGCCTTCAACGCCGCCGTCGGAGCAAGCGTGGTTGAACCGGTCGAATCGAGCGTTATGCTCGTGGCCGCGACCCTTGCATCCGCACTGATGGTCATCGTCGGCGCCAGGGTATCGGCCCCGGCCGCGCCGGTGCGGACGATTTGTGCGGCGGAATCGCTGCTCACGCGCAAAAGCGTGCCGTCGCTGACGGTGACGGAGGCACCGCTGCTGCCGGCGATGAGGGAGCCGGGGCCATCAAGGGAAATCACGCTGCCCTCCACCGGAACCAGCGGAGCACCGGCGGCAAAGGCGGTGGTCACGCCGTTGGTCGTGAGCGTGCCGCCCACGGTTGCGGAGACCGCGTCGCCCCCGGCGATGCTCTGGAGAAAATTAATCACGCCGCCTCCGCGGGAAAAATTAACCGAGGCATTTGGATCAAGCTGGACCGGAGCGCGGGGAATGAGCGTGTCCGCCGGGCCGGACAGTACACCTTTCTGCTCGATATCGGCGCCCGGCGCGACCGTCAGGCCGTTCTTTGCCACCAGCGTGATCTCCGGTCCGGTCAACGGCTCGCCGGCATTGTCCACTTCCACATTACCGGCGTCGACTGACACTGCCGTTCCGCTGCCGGTGGCCTGGCGCACACCGCCGATCAAAAGGCTGTCCGCGCCAAAGTTGCTCAAGTCGGCGGACTCAAGGACCAAGGCGCCAGCCGGCGCCTGGGCGTTCGGACCGACGATCCAAATGCTGCCGCTGGAACTGTCGATATCGACCGAGCCGCCATGGCCATCATCCGACAGCGAGCGGGAGACGACACCTCCTTTAAGCGTCATCTGGTCCTGCGCACGCAACACCAACTGGCCGGAATCCACCGGCAATGGCGGCACCGTCAGATTGTGCGCCTGAGCGTTCTGGCGAATATAGGCGTTGGCGGAAAAATCATCATACTGGGCGCGCTGGCGGACCACGCGGGCCGAGGCTACTTCGAAGGAGGACAGGACCGGCTGGCTGACGGGATCGAAGGCGTTGAAACGGTAGCCGGAAACGAGAGCGGCCCCGTCGGGTTTGGCGACCGTGCCGGCCGGAGCTGCGCTTTGCCGGGTGACAAGAAAGGCGCCGGGCAGAAGCGCGTAGCGGGCGGGGAGAAGCGTATAGACGCCGGCCGCCAATCCGCCCCCCCCCTGAAGATAGACTTGATCACCAATCTGAAAATTCTGGTCAGTATTGACGTAGCCGGGATCGGTTAGAGCGCCTTTGGTGAAGGGCAAAAGATTGGTCGCAACCTGGCTGCTTTTGTCGGAATTATACGGAGCGTAGGGAGCGTAGGTGAACTGGTAGCCGGGAATGATCGCAAAACCTCCGTTGGTATTAAGAACATCCGCCGTGCCGCCCGTGCCTGACACCCACTGATAGGCATAAAGGTCGCCGCCGCCGCGGATATCGAGGGCAGAGCCGGGCTGATCGTCGAGATTCAAGGCGGAGAGGTTGATTTTTCCTCCTTCGCTGCCAGCAAACTGCACACCCGTCAGGGTGATGTCCGTCCCAGTGGGATCGATCCATTGTGTGCCGTTAAGGTCGATGCCGTAGGGAATGGTCAGACCCTGTCCGGCCGAGGGATCGACGGCGGAGATGGAGGTGACGCTGGCCGAGGCGAGGGTGAGCTGCCGCGTCGCGGGCGGAGCGGTTCCGGAAATCGGATCGGCCCATGGCGCGGTGCCGGTGCCATCCCAGCCGAGGTTAACGCGGCCGAGCGGCGCGCGCAGGACGCCGGCTTGATCAATGGAGGAAGCAAAAATATTCAAGCTGCTTCCCGCCGAGAGCGGCAAAGGCCGGACGGCCGAGTACGGATTGGTGATCGTGACCGAGGCGGGTGCGAATACTTCCGGCGTATCGGTCGTGATAGTGACATTGGCACCCGTGGCCAGCGTCACCGCCGTGCCGTTGATCCCGGTCACGGTCGAGCCCAGAAGAGAGGATCCCTTGCCAAAACCGGCGGGGAGCGTCGCGGAGGCCAGCGTCACCGCCGTGCCGCCGGCGGCGCTGTCCGAAACCACGACATCCTGGTCATAAGCTGCGACGGTAAATGTCGTGGCGGTGGGGGCGTAGACCTGGCCGGCATTCAAGGAAACACGCCCGGCGGCATCGAGCGTGCCGTCGCCCCGGATATCGCCCTTGCCGCCATTGGCGGCGTTACCGGCAGTGAAGTCGGCCTCGCCGATGTTCTGCAGGCTGAGGTTGCCGATGTCGATGAGAGTGTCGGCATTGACGGTCAAGCGACCCGCGCCATAAGTCGGCGGCACCGCCACGGTCTGGCCGCCGTTGCCCTTGAAGGGAATCGCGCTCGTGGCGCCGGGCTGCAACGGCAGGACGAACGGCTGCCCAAGGGCCACGTACGGTGCGTCGAGCGTCAGCGCGGAGGCGGCGTTGGGATCGGCCAGCACCACCCCGCCGGTTCCGACGGTCAGACTCTTGGCCGCGGCCAGGGTGACAGCGCCGGAATATTGGACATTTTTCCCCAGCACAAGCGAGGCGAAGCCCCCGTTATTGAAGCTGTCAGCCGCAAAATAACCCTCACCGGTCAGCGCACTTCCCTCTGTATCCACTATCTGGTGACCGATGGCGGTCTGTCCCGCCGCGGCGTTATAGAAAACTCCGGGGATGGTTGGACCGCTCTGGGTCAAAAACAAGGTCGGGTCCTGCGGATTCGCCAAAGGCCCCTTGGCGCGGCCGGAAGTGATCAGAAGACTGCCGCCGGTCGCGGCGGATCCCCCGGCAAATCCCTTCAGCGTGGCGTCGGCGAACACTTCCTCCTCACCATTCAACGCAATCGTTCCGCCATTGCTGTCCTCCCGCACCCGCACAAATTGGGTCACGGCCGGAGAGCCGTTCAGTGCCGCCGAGGCGCTGGCGCCGGTGAAGGGCGAGAGAACATCGAACTGGCCGGTCGCACCCGAGACGTCGAGGGTGGCCCCCTTCTCGGCCACGATGTTGCCGTCAACGCCGATCTTTCCACCCGGCAGCACCAGGCCGGTGCTCAGGCCGCGCCCGGTGGTGTCCGGTGTCAGCACCGCCGCGCCCGCGGCCGAAAGGATGCTGCCCGGCCCCAGATCAACCGTCGGCAACACCAGGTTCGGGTCGGCGGTCGGATCCTGGAAAAGCGAAATCGTCGTTTTTCCCTTTCCTCCGTCGATCTCGATCTGCCCGCCTGGCGCGACGACTGAACCGAGCATGGCCACCGTGCCGCCGGCGAGAGTGACGCTGCCGAGCGGATCGGTCCGGATCTGCGCGCCCACGCTCATCGTCAGGTCGCCGCGGATATTATATTGCTGTCCATTGGAGAGAGCGGCGTTGGCGACTCCCGCCGCGGTAAAGCTCAGATTCTCCGGCGCGCGCTGTCCGGGGGGAAGCAAGGCGGGAGCGATCCAGCTCAGGGTGCCGTCGCCAAGGGTCGTGGCGGTACGGCTCAACACTTCCGGTGCTATCACCGTATTTTTGATTCGAGGGTCGTTGGTGGGGTTGGGCAACGAAGCGACGACAAAGCCGGGGGCAAATTGATATGGAAGGAGGGCTCCCGAGGAAGCGTCCTTCGCCGCCCCGCCCAGGCCGGTGAGGGCGAATGTGCTGAAGCCGCCCTGACTGAAAAAGTCCAATTCGCCCGGCAGCAGATTGCCGGCGGCGTCGGTCTGGTTGAGCCACAAGGTCCTTTGCGGATCGCCGGTGAGCAGGTGGTCCTTGTCTCCGCCGATTTGAATGAATGGCGCGAGGATGCCCAGTTTTCCGCCAGAACCGGCGTTGCCGGAATAGCCCAGCAAGGTGGCGCCCGACAGGTTCAAGTGCCCGCGAGCATCGACCGCCGTGCCCGGAAACTGACCGAGATTGGCATAATGGGGATCCTGGCCGCCACTGATGGAGAGCGAACCGCCCGCGCCATAGCTCAATTTTCCCGACGCGCTCGCCGCGACGCCTCCGGAGACGTCGAGGGTGCTTCCCGCCAGGAGGTCGGTACGG
>DASRHD010000407.1:0-4635 GCA_035650695.1 Opitutaceae bacterium | reverse complement strand
TAGTCAATGCCGTCGATCCGCACCCAGCGCGGCTCCCATGGCCGGCCCGATCGCGTGCGCACCTCCAACGGCAGGCCCTCCAGCCGCCGGATCGTCGCATCGTTGCGAAAAATGATCTCCGCCGGCCGCAGCAGCTCCGCCAGCAAGTCGCCGAGCAGGGCTTCGCGTTTCGCCATCGCCAGCGTCTGGGTCTGCACCACCAACGCCTCGCCAAACTGGTCGACCACCACGCCGGGCAGATCGTCCGATTCGCTCCAGACAAGCCGTTGAAAAGCATTCGCCTGCCCCGGACCCGCCGAAGGCGCCCTTCGCGCCATTGCCCGCTCCAAGGCGCCGCGCAGCCAGGCCGCGTTCAGTTCAACCCGTTCGCGGCCCAGCCGGCGCCAGACGATTTGAGAGCGCGAGTTGTAAATCCCCGTGCCCAGCAGCCGCCCGCCGCGATCGCGGCATTCGACTACCTCCCCATCGTGCTCCGCCGGCAGGAGCGACTCGACTTCATTGGCGAACACCCATGGGTGGCCGTCCAATACTCGAGCTTTCGCGTTGGGTTTCAGCTTCAGTAACATGCTGCGCATCACACTGCGCAACATATTCCCTGAGAAGCCCAAAATCGTCCATATCTATCTCCTCGGTCTGAACCTGGTGACCTTGATGAAAGCCTTGCTCGTCTTCATAGCCTTCAGGCGCGCGCACGATGGCTACGATCAGGACGATCCAGGAGCTGGCAAGGATGACACCCATGAGTTCGACGAAGTAAAGCATGGGCATAATTTACGGCCCAACCGGCGGAAAATTTAGCGTTGGGTAAAAATAAAACTTCCGCCCGGAGCCTGTGCCGTGTTGACTGGGGAGTTTTCCGCATGTCGCCCGCCGCCGAAATCGCCCGCCGCCGCACTTTTGCCATCATTTCGCATCCGGATGCGGGCAAAACCACCCTAACTGAAAAGTTTTTGCTTTACGGCAACGCCGTCCACCTCGCCGGCGCGGTCAAGGACCGCAAAAACCAGCGCGCCACCCGCTCCGACTGGATGGAACTCGAGCGCCAGCGCGGCATCTCCGTCAGCTCCACCGTCCTCCAGTTCGATTACGCCGGCTGCGCCGTCAACCTCCTCGACACCCCCGGCCACAAGGATTTTTCCGAGGACACCTACCGCGTCCTCACCGCCGTCGACGCCGCGCTCATGGTCATCGACGCGGCCAAGGGCATCGAGGCCCAGACCCGCAAGCTCTTCGAGGTCTGCCGCCGCCGCGGTGTGCCCATCTTCACCTTCATGAACAAGTGCGACCGGCCGACGCGCAACCCGCTCGAGCTGCTCGACGAACTCGAGTCCGTCCTCGGCCTCCAGGCCTCGCCCGTGGTCTGGCCGCTCGGCAACGGCCCTACTTTCCGCGGCGTCTTCGACCGCCGCGCCCGCGCCGTCAATCTTTTCGAGCGCGTTCCCGGCGGCGCCTACCGCGCGCCGGTCAACGTCACCACCCTCGATGACCCGGCCGTGCGCGAAAAGCTCGACGAGACCGCCCATGCCGAGGCCACCGAGCAGCTCGCCATGCTCGACGGCGCCGGCCATCCGTTCGACCTCGCCGCCGTCCACGCCGGCAAACAGACGCCGGTTTATTTCGGCTCCGCCGTGAACAATTTCGGCGTGCAGCTTCTGCTCGACGGTTTCTTGCGCGATTCCGTTCCGCCCCAGCCGCGCCGCAATGCCACCGACGGGGCGGTCGTCCCGATTGAGGATAAGAAATTCTCCGGCTTCATCTTCAAGATCCAGGCGAACATGGATCCGAAGCACCGCGACCGCATTGCCTTCCTCCGCGTCTGCTCCGGTCATTTCACCCGCGACATGTCGGTCCTCCATCCGCGCAGCGGCCGCACCGTCCGCCTCTCCTCCTCGCACAAGCTTTTCGGGCAGGAGCGGGAAACGGTCGACGAGGCGTGGCCCGGCGACGTCGTTGGACTGGTCGGCTATGACGCCTTCGGCATCGGCGACACGCTGACCGAGGACCGCGGGATTCTTTTCAACGAGATCCCGCGCTTTCCGCCGGAGGTTTTTGTTTTTCTCTTCAATCCCAACCCGTCCGACGCGAAAAAATACCGCGCTGGACTCGAACAGCTGCTGCAGGAAGGCGTGGTGCAGTCGTTCACCGCGCGCAATGCGCCGCCCGGCGCCGCGCTCCTCGCCGCCGTCGGTCCGCTCCAGTTCGAGGTCGTGCAATACCGGCTGAAAAGCGAATACGGCGCCGACTCGCGCCTGGAAAATGCCCCATGGCAGATCATGAAATGGATCGAGCCGCATCCGTCGCTGCAAAATCCGTCGTCGCTCATCCTCGCTACCGGCGTCAGCCTCGGCGCCGATACCCACGAGCGGCCCGTGGTGTTTTTTCCCAACGACTGGACGCAGCGCTATTTTCTGGAAAAAAATTCCGAGCTGAAGCTGCACGACCTGCCGCCGCAGGAATAAGATGAAATCATGCCCTTTGACTCGGTCATTCGGACGCGCGGTTTTAGCGTTGAGTTTATTTTTGACCGGTTGTGTCTCGCATGAATCTCCGCCCGCGCCGCCACCGACCGAGCAAACGCAAAAAAATGGTGACGGAGCTGCACTCTTGGGTCTGCTTCTCCTCACCGTTGCGGCTCAAAACCAAGGCACAGATTCGCATGCACTTTTCGGCATAGCGGTTCCTCCGGCAGGTTTGGATGTGATCATTAAAATCGAAGATTTTCAACGGTCGTCGCACCGCTGGCCGAAAAAAGAGGAGGTTTTACTTCCGACAGAAGTAAAAGAACTCGTTCTCACGCCGGGTAATGAGGGATTGGATACTGTGCTCAAAAGCAACACGACCGTGCTTCTGCATTGCATGATCAAGACGGATGGGACCGTCGTCATTGCGCCACCGTTCGAACAATTGGCTGAGCCGTTAATGGAATCTTTAATCAAAAATTCTTCCACTCACGCCCCCTTCTTTGCTCCGCAGATCGTTCCCGCGAAAAAGTAGGAAGAGTTGGCCAAATTCAAATCTGGGCTTGACGCCTTTGTTTTAGCCTACTACCTTGTTTAATAAAGGTAGCTTTATTTCATGAGCGTCGACGAAAAATTTTCCTCCATCCGCAAGGGCATGCTGGAATTTCTGCTGCTCAAGATCATCGCCGCAGACAAGGTCTACGTCGCCGACATCCTGAAGCAGCTGAGCGGAACGGAATTCGCCACCCAGGAGGGCACGCTTTATCCGCTGCTGAGCAAGATGCGCCGCGAGGGACTCCTCGATTATGAATGGAAGGAGTCCGAGGCCGGCCCGCCGCGCAAATATTACATGCTCACGCCCAAGGGCCGCGCCCAGCTGCGCGAGACTTCCGATTACTGGCAGAAAATCAACGCCACGATCAAGGGCCTCGGCCCAAATTCCGCCTGAACTTCCCCACCCCGCATCAACATGAACAAGGTCATCACCATCAATCTCAACGGCAATGCCTACCAGCTCGAGGAGGCCGGATACGAGGCGTTGCGCGACTATCTCGACCATGCCGCCCGCCAGCTCGATGGCAATCCGGACAAGGGCGAAATCATGGCCGACATCGAACAGGCCATCGCCGACAAATGCCGCGCCGTGCTCGGCATGCATCGGACGGTGGTGTCGACGCCCGACATCAAGACCATCATTGCCGAGATGGGTCCGGTGGACGACGGTTCCGTTGGTGGAGCCGGGGAAAAGACCGGCGATTCCGCGGGCGCAGCCGGACCAAAACCGGCAGGCGATGCCGGCGCGACGGGGGGACCGCTGCCTAAACGCCTTTATCGCGTGACCGAAGGCAAGATGATCGGCGGCGTCTGCAACGGGATTGCAGCCTATCTCAACATCGACGTCACCATCGTCCGCCTGCTGTTTGTCCTGCTCGCGTTTCTCGGCGGCACCACCGTGCTGGTTTATCTTGTGCTAATGATCGTGGTGCCGGTGGCTGACACGGCTGCGGCGAAGGCCGCCGCTTTCGGCATTCCGGCCACGGCGCAGGAATTCATCCGGCGCGCCAAGGAGGGTTATTACGAAGGAATGAAGACTTGGGGCGACAAGCAGGCCCATCGCGAATGGAAGCGGAAATTCAAGCAGGAAATGCGAAGCTGGAAACGTGATTTCCACCAGCAGATGAGCGAAAACGCCCGGCAGTGGCGGGAAAACTGGCGCAACACCTGGAACCGGCCGCCGCATCCCCCCGCCAGCTATTTCGTCGTGCTGCCGTTCGTGGCCCTGCTTTGCACGCTGATCACGCTCCTCTGGCTCGTCGCGTTCGTTTCATTCCTCTTTACCGGCGCGATCTTCGGTCTCGTCCTGCCCGGCGTGCCATGGTGGGGCGTGCTGATCCTCCTCTTCGTGGCCTATCAGCTGGCGGTCTGGCCGCTTCGCGCCATCAAACATTCCTGCCGCTACGGCGCCCCTGGCTGGTATCCGTATTCCGTTTTTCACGGATTGTGGGACGGAATCATGGGGCTCGTCGTTCTAGCTTTTCTTGTCTGGCTGGTTGACCGCTTCGTCCCCGGCGCGCACGAAATGTTGTTGAACCTTCCCCATACGCTCCGCCATGCGGCCGACTCCCTTCAGCAATGGTGGTCGCAGAAATGAGCGGCGATGGTCCTGAGTCCGGAC
>DASRHD010000406.1:0-2935 GCA_035650695.1 Opitutaceae bacterium | reverse complement strand
CTGGCCGAGGTTGGTGCCGAAGGCCTCCTTATTTTCGCCGATGGATTTCTGGTATCCGGGCAGCGGATTCTGCTCCTGGACGGGAGCGGATTTTGCCTCGGTGCTGGTCGGACTCGGCGGCGGCGGCACCGACTCGGCGGGGGGCGTCTTGTCCTTCAAATGACCGTCGACGATCTGGGTGGATTCGACATCTTTCTTGCCCTCGGTGGCGGGATGATCGCTGCCGGTTTTCGGCGACGGCTTCGACTGTGCCGCCTGCTGGTTCTGCGCGCCGAAGTTGCTGGTCTTGTCCGGAATGTTCTGCGGCGCGTCGGGATTGGTCTCGACAAAACGGTTGGGCGGCGGCGGCTTCGGCGGCGGTGAGGGCTGGGGCGCGAGCTCGATATTGAACTGCCGCCCGATTTTTACCGCGACTGCGGTCTTGCCGTCATCCTTGCCGTGAAGATGCGCGATGGCCCAGCTGAAGAACAAAACCAGCAACGGCCAAAGAACCACGGTAAGCAGGAGCCCGATCACCGCCGACTGATTGTCGTCATCGCGCAAAAAGCGCGGCACGCGTCCGCGCCGGCGGGGCGTTTCGGAAGTTTCTGGTTCGAGCAGCTGGTTCATTCAGGCAATGGCACGGCCAATCAACTCAGGAGACCGCCTTGGGTCAAAATTTGTTTCGTTTCCTCCACCGGCAGTCCCATAATATTTGTAAATGATCCCCGCCAGCCGGCGATGATCAGCTCGCGGCCCTCCTGGATGCCATAGCCGCCGGCCTTGTCGAGCGGATTGACGATCTGGAAGTAAGCGTCGATCGCGGCATCATCGAACGCCTTGAATGTCACCTCGCTGGTCACGCCCTGATCGAGCTTCAAGCCGGTGCGCAAGCGGCGCAGCGCCAGGCCGGTGAAGACCGTGTGGGTGCGGCCGGCCAGGCGTTGGAGCATGGCGCGGGCGGCGGCCAGATCGGCGGGCTTGTTCAGCACCACGCCGCCGAGAAAAACCGTCGTGTCTGCGCCGAGCACGAACGCCTCCGGATGGCGCGCCGCCACCCAATCGGCCTTGAGCGAGGCGTTGTGCGCGACCATGACATGCGGGTCGGTGTCCGGCTCCTCATGTTCCGTCACCTCGGCGACGTTCACCTCGAAAGGCACACCCAGGCGGCCAAGCAGCTCCCTCCGTCGCGGCGACGCGGAGGCAAGGATCAGGCGCGGCATGGTCACGGCGCCTTCTCCTGCAAAATATCGCGGACCTCGCCTCTGGCGCGCGCCAGCTCGACCCGGCTGAGATTATACTGGTAGATCGCGTCGTTGAGATTGTCCTCCGCCACTACCAGGCCGTTCTGCGCATCGATCACCTCCTGGTTGTCGGCCACGCCCTGCTTGAACCGCAAACTAGCCAGCCGCAGCTGCTCGTCCGCCAACTGCCGGCTTTTTTCCGCCACCGCAATTTGGGCAAAACGCGAATGCGCGTCCTGGATGGCGAGGCGAACCTCCGACGAAATCTGGGCTTCGAGGTCGTGGAGGCTGTGCTCCTGCGCCCGCAACCGGGAAAGGGCGGCGCGCCGGTCGGCGCGGGCGCGCAGGCCATCGAAAACGGGCAGGTTGAAATCGATGCCGGCGACCCATTCCCGTTTCGGATCACGGTCAAACGCGCGCAGATTGGCATAACCGTAGTCGCCGAAGAGGCTCACCGCCGGCAGGTTTTCAAAACGCGCCGCCCAGACCTCCTGCTCGCGCTCCTGCACGCGGCTTTTTGCGCTGAGATAATCGTCCCGAAGATCGAAGGCGCGCTGCTCCATGCCGGCCTCAAACGGGGCCGCATCGGCGCGCTGCACCGAAAATTCGGCCAGCCTCAGCGGCTGGGAGAGGTTGAGATCGAGCAACCGCTTCAACTGCAGCTCGCTTTGATAAGCCACCGTGTCCTGCTGCAGACGCGCCTGCTCAGCGGTGGCGAGCGCGGCCTCGGCGCGCGTGACGTCGATCTGCGTGGCCACGCCGGCGTGAAGCTGCGACTGGGCCAGCTCGAGCAGGGACTTTGCCCGTCCGATGTTGGAATCGAGAACGCCGATTCTGTGCGCGTCGCGCAAATGGCTGAAAAAGGCCTGGGCGACGCCGGCGAGCGCGGTCTGCAGCGCGGCTTGGTAGTCAAAGTGGGCGCTTTTTACGCCGGTCCGGGCGGCGCGGTAGCCCTCGATAAGCGAGGCGTCGAGCAGCGAGTAACTGGCGGTGAGCTGCCCGTCGAAGCGATTGGATGCACCGGTCTGGACGAGCGTGCCGGCCAGCGCTGTGTTCTGGCCGCCGACGGTGAGCTGGCGCTTTTGCTGCGCATCGAGGGCGATTCTCGGCAGAATGCCGGCTCGCTGCTGATTGGCCGTCTCGATCGCCTGCGCCTCGGCTTCGCGGCTGAGGAGGACGCTGAGGTTGGCGTGCTCAACCGCGGCAAAGGCGCCGTCGAGGGAGAGCGAAGCCGGCTCGTCGGCGTGCAGAACGGCAGCGGCGACCACCGCCAGCACGATGTATTTGATGAAGCGCATGGAAAGGATGACGCAAAAACAGACAAAAAATCCCATTTCCTGCCCCGAGAGCAAGTCTCGGTGTTGTCAGCGGAGCCTGAACTCCTCATCTTTGTCCGTCACGCATGCGCCTCGGTCTCGCTCAGCTTAATACCATTGTTGGCGATTTCGCCGGTAACCGCCGGAAAATCATCGATGCCTATGCCGCGCTCGTCGCCCGGGGCGCGGAACTGGTTGTTTTTCCCGAACTGGTGGTTTGCGGCTATCCGCCCCGCGACCTGCTCTTCAAGCGACGTTTCGTCAGCGACGGCGAATCCGCGCTCGCGGAGATCGCCGCGGCCATGGGCGAGGTTCCCGCCCTGGTGGGCTTTGTCGAAACCAACGCCTCGGGCCAGGGGCGCCCATTCTTCAACGCCGCCGCCTTCTGCCAGCGGG
>DASRHD010000405.1:0-7783 GCA_035650695.1 Opitutaceae bacterium | reverse complement strand
GGAACCGAAATGACTGGCGGCCTCCTGCGTGGCGAGAATCAGGCCAAGGACATTCAGGTCGAATTGCCGGCGAAAATGTTCCTCGGTGATCTGCTCGAGCGGAAGAAATTCATAAACACCGGCATTGTTCACCAGCACATCGACCCGGCCAAAGTTTTTTTTGGTTTCAGCAAAAAGACGCTGAATGTCCGGCTTTTTGGCGACGTCCGCCTGCACGGCAACGGCCCGCCCGCCGGCCGACACGATTTCCGCAACGACTTTGTCAGCGGCGGTCTTGCTGGAGGCGTAATTGACGACCACGGCCGCGCCCTCGCGGGCGAGATGCCGGGCAATGGAGGCGCCAATGCCTTTGGACGCCCCAGTGACGACTGCAACTTTTCCTTCGAGCTTTTTCATGATGAGTTTTGGTTTTGTTTTTTGATATGTGGGCCCGGACTTGCGGCCGGGCGAAGTTGGAAAGGAGGGGGCGCGGCGGCGTCACGATTCGGTGGTGTCCCAGGCGGTGACGACGACGAGCGCGATGAGGGTGACAAGAATGAGGGTCATGGCGGAATCAGTGAGCGGCGCCGGCGGCGGCGGATTTGGCGGGCCGGCAGAGGAGGGCGGCGATGGTGGCGCCAATCAGGACGAAGCCGAGGACGCGAAAGCAGTCGTTGAAGGCCATCAGGGTGGCTTCGCGCCGCACGACGCTGTCGAGGGCGGCGACCGCCTGGTGGCCGGCGGTGGCGGCGTCGCTGCCGGTGGCGGTGAAATGGGAGGCGAGGGCGGCGAGGCGCTCGCGGGTGAGCGGATTATAGACGCTGACGGCTTCGCCGAGGCGGTTGGAATGGAACCGTTCGCGGACGGTAAGGAGGGCGGAGAGCAGGGCGATGCCGATCGAACCACCGAGATTGCGTACCATGTTGAAAAGGCCCGAGGCGGCGGCGGCGCGGCCGGCGGGCAGGCCGGAGGTGGCGAGCGAGGCGACGGGCACGAGGATGAAGGGCTGCCCGAGGGCGCGGACAAAGAGCGACCAGCGCAGTTGATCGTGGGCAAAGTCGGCTGTCATCGCGGTGTTGAGCAGGCAGCTGGCGCCGAACATGAGGAGGCCGTAAACAATCAACCACCGCGTATCGAAGCGCTTCATGAACCAGGGCAGCAACGGCATGATGAAAAGCTGCGGAATGCCGCCCCAGATGAGGGTGGCGCCGATGTCCGACGAGCCGTAGCCCTGGACGCTGCTGAGATAAAGCGGGAGGAGAAAAATCGAGCCGTAGAGCGACGCCCCGAGGACGACGTTGATGAGCGAACCGAGGCCGAAATTGCGGACGGCAAAAAGCTTCAGGTCGGTGACGGGCTTTTTTGCGCGGAGCTGCCAGACGATGAAGAGCGGCAACGCCACGGCCGCGATCAGCGCCAGCCGGGTGATGAAGGGCGAGCCGAACCAGTCGTCGCGCGTGCCTTCCTCCAGCAGGGTGGTGAGGGCGCCGAGGCCGAGCGACATCAGGAGGATGCCCCAGCCGTCGGCCTCGCGGAGCTTGCCCCAGCGCGCCGGGGTGCGGGGAAAGCCGTACCAGACGGCGCCGAAGAGGACCGGGCCGAAGAGGAGGTTGAGATAAAAATTCCACTCCCAGCCCCAATTGTCGGTCAGCCAGCCGCCGATGCTCGGTCCAATCGATGGCGCGAAAATGGCGGAAAGGCCGAAGAGGGAAAAACCGACGGCATGGCGGGACGGCGGCAGCATTTGCAGAATGGCGGTGAAGCCGAGGGGAATGAGCGCACCGCCGAAAAATCCCTGGCCGGCGCGAAACGCGATCATGCTCCCCAGGCTCCAGGCCTGCCCGCAAAGCGCGGAAAAGACGAGAAACAGCACCGAGGTGGCGAGCAGGTAGCGACGGAGCCCGAGCACGGAGGCAATCCAGGCCGTCAACGGAATAACGACGATCTCGGGCACGAGGTAGGCGATGGAAATCCAGGAGCTTTCGTCGAGGGTCGCGCCGATCGCGCCGGAGATGTCGCGGAGGGAGGCGTTGGTGATCTGGATGTCGAGCACGGCCATGAAGGCGCCGAGCATGCCACCGAGCGTGCCGATCCAGGCGCGTCGCGAACCGGGGACGACGGCGGGCGCGGTAGGCGGAGGAGAAGGGGCGATGTCCATGACTGATCCAATTAAGGCCTGCGCGCTGTTCACTCGCGAACGTTGACCTTGACCACGGCAGACAGGCCGGGGGCGAGGCGGGCGGAGGTGGGACTGCCGTCGACGAAAAGAATCTTCACCGGCACGCGCTGGACGACCTTGGTGAAGTTTCCGGTGGCGTTGTCGGGCGGAAGGAGGGAAAACTCGGCGCCGGTCCCGGGCGAGAAGCTTTGCACCACGCCCTGGAAGACCCGGCCCTTCGCGGCGTCGACCCGGATGGACGCTTTTTCACCCGGCCGCAGGTGGGCGAGCTGGTTCTCCTTGAAGTTGGCCACGACCCAAACCTGGTCGCTGACGATCGCCATGACGGGCTGGCCGGGCTGGAGCCTCTGGCCGACCTCGACGGTCTTCTTTGCCACGCGGCCGGCGCTGGGCGCCCGGACGACGGTGTACTCAACCTGGAGTTTTGCCGTCTGGAGGGCGGCTTCCGCCTTCTGCACGCCGGCCAACGCGACGGCGCGCTGGGCCTGGGCGCCGGCAAGACCGGCTTCGGCCGAATCGCGGGCTGAGAGCAGCGACTGTTGGGCCGCTTGGGCGGCGGTGAAGGCGGCCCGCGCCTCGTCCAGCGTCTGGGTGGAGGAAGCACCGCTTTGCACGAGCGCCTCGGCGCGGTGAAAGTTGAGTTGGGCCAGCGTGAGCTGCGCCGCATTTTGGGCGAGCCGGGCGGTGGCGGTTTCAATATCGGCCTGAGCGCGCGCGATCTGGGCGTTGGCCTGGATTTCGTTTGCCTGCGCCTGGGCCAGGCCGGCCTCGCTCGCCCGGACCGCGAGGTTCAGGTCGGCGGGATCAATTTCAGCCAACGGCTGGCCGGCCTCGACGTGCTCGTTGTCATTGACCAGGACGCGGGCAACGGTGCCGTTGATGCGTGGACTGACGGGATGAACGTCGCCTTCCAGGTAGGAGTCATCGGTGGATTCGAAGCCGGCGGCATAATGCAGATAGCCGCCGGTGGCCGAGAGCGCGGTTACGGCAATGGCGGCGCTGGCGAGGATCTTGCGCCAGGGAAGGCGGTCTCTCAGCGTCCGGGTTTCTTTTGCCTGACGGTCGGGCGCAAAGGCGGCGTAATCGGTGTCAGCAGAAGCGGTGGTCGTGAGCGTATTCATAATATGGATTCAGGTTCTGCGTGGGGCGGACGGAGGAATTATTCGCGGTAGCGGGTGAGCGGAGCCTGCAGGCGATCGAGCAGGCCGGGGCTCCAAATCTGGCTAAAAAAGTCTTCCGGCACCTCGGCGACCGAGGCGTAGGAGAAGCCGGGCAGGGAAACGGTTGCAGGCAGGGAGGCGTCGGTGGTGGAAGAGGTGGCGACACGGCTGCTGCGGTGGGGAAAGCGCGCGCGAGAGGTGCGCTTGACGGAAGAGGAAGTGAGCGGAGCGTTCATGGGCATAAAATAGTTGACTAGTTGGCTATAAAATAGGCGAAGATAGGGATGAAATCGGAGAGAAGCGGGCGGCCGGAGGGGGAGTTTAGTGCGCTGCGCCGGCGGTCGGCGCCGGTTTTGCTCGTAACATCTGAAGCGCGGACGTGGGCAGACTGCGGAGAAGCTCTGCATTATTCATAATGCGTGCCTCGCTGAGGGCGCCCTGAATCAAAAACAGAAGGGTCTGCGCCTTTTGTTTGGCGTCGCCCGTTTCGATGGAGCCTTCCGCGATGGCATCGCGAATGGCCGATTCAAAATAACGCTGCTTGCGGGCGACGATTTCCCGGATCTTGGCACTGACATCGTGCTCCTGGGTGCTGACCTCGGAGCCCACCGAGCCGATCGGGCAGCCGAGGACCTTTCCGTATTTTTTGAAATGTTCAGCCTGCCGGGTGTAAAGGGCTTCGAGATAATTGGTCAACCGCATCAGAGGCTCATTGGCGGGCGAGAATTCGCGGTCCAGTCTCGGCTTCCATTCATCGGTCCAAAGTTTTTCCAAGGCGGCGACCGCCAGATCCGCCTTCGACTTGAAGTAGTAATAGAAGCTGCCTTTCTTCACGTCGGCGCGGTCGCAAATTTCGTCGATGGTGACGGCGCCATAACCTTCGTCCCACATAAGATCCAAGGCGGCGGTCAGCAATCTTTGGTCGGCATCTGATGTTCTACCCATGCCCTGAGAATAGTTGACTAGTTGTCTAGTTCAAGCGCTTTCTTTCCGCCTAATTATAAGCCATTATCTTTAAGCAACTTGAATGTTGATTATTGCGAGAAAACCAGCGTGCATCCTTTTCTTCAGAGGGCTCGTCAGGCTGGCTGAACGCCGATGAAAAAGATCCTGCTTCCGCTGGTCGTTCTGCTGGCTGGGTGTGCGTCCGCGCCGCGGCCGACACCGCAGATGGGCGGTGTTTCACCGCAAAAAAATTCGCCGGCCGCGAAAATTTCCGACAGCGCGAAGCGGATCTCGGCGGGGGAGATCTGTTTTTTTCAAATGACGAAAATCGATGGACAGCGGGTAAGGACGAGTCTGGACGAGACCGCAAAAGGCCATCTGATGCCGGGGTTTGCCGTGCAACCGATAATCGCTTCGCACGTGGTTCCAGCGGAATCCAGCGTGCTTACCCTGGAAGGATACGACCGTGATGAGTTCGATTTTTTCGGTCATATTTTTGGAATGTTCCATGTGCGGGGTGAGGTCACCGCGGCGCTGGAGCCCGGAAAAGATTATTTTATCCGGGGAGGTGCATCGGAATATTCCATCTCGGTATGGCTGGAGGATGCGGTCGGCCATCGGGTCTCGGACGTGATTGAGCAGAGCGTTCCGCCGCGGCCAGACCCGGGTCCGATCGAGGTTCCTAATCCGGCGCCAAACTTTTATGTCGATTATCCTCATCCCAATAACCCATGAAAAATGTCCCATGGCTTCTGATTGTTTTGCTTGCCGGTTGCGCTTCTTCGCCGCGGCCGTCTGAAGATTACCACGGGCCGTTGACGCAGGTTCACGACACGGCCATCGCGATTTCGTCTTCCGAAACCTATTTCTGCCGGCTGGTGCGAATTGACGACCAACCCGTTCAAGAGAATTCCGGCGGCGAGGCGAACCAAGCATCTGCATCCGGAGCAGTCCAGGGTCGCCTGCCCGCGGCTCATTCGGTGCCGGCGCGGTCATGTGTCTTGACCATCGAAGGCGTGGATGAGGATCGCAGGGACACGATGGGAAGGGTTTTCGGCATGCCCCGCGTGCGTGGAGAAATCACGGCGAATTTGGCAGACAACCAGCAGTATTTTATCAGAGGCAAAATATCCGAGCACGGCATGATTGTCTGGCTGGAAGACGGTTCCGGCCATACTGTTGGAAGACCGCTGTGGTCGGACGCCGGGATTCGTGGCACCGACAAAATCCCGAGGCAGGGTATCTCCGCCGATCCCGAGCCGCAGCCTGTGCCCAACCTGAATCAAAATTAGCGGCGAGCGGCAGCCCGATTATCGGCATTGACCCGCCGCGGGAACGCCGGTAGGTCGAGCCTGTTGCGCCACGTCATGAACCGGATCGCGATCATTTTTGCCGCTGCCACGGTCCTGCTTGCCGGGTGCCACCGTCTGCAGATCAAGGGCGACGGCGTGATCAAGACGGAAGACCGTTCCCTTCCCGAGTTTTCGGCCGTCGACATCACCGGCGGTTATGAAATCAAATGGTCCAGTGGCAAACCCTCGCTGTCAGTTTCGACCGACGAGAATCTTCTCCCGCTGATTCGCGCCGAGGTCAGCAGTGGCACCCTGCAGATCGACACGCGGCGAAAAGCGCTGTGGCCGACCCATGGCATAACCCTCGTCATCTCCAGCGCGACGCTATCGCGCGTGCAGTTGACGGGGGGCAACCGGTTCAAGGCCGGTTCGCTTTCTGGTTCACAGCTGACCCTTGATTCAACCGGCGCCTCGGAGATCACGGTGGACGGCTCGGTGACATCGCTGGATGCGACCATGACCGGAGCAAGCAAGCTGAATGCAAAATCGCTTCAGGTGAAAAATGCGACGCTGTGGCTGACCGGCGCCTCGGAGGCGGACGTCAATGCCAGCGATGCGCTCAAAGTTACGGTGGCAGGCGCGGCTTCGGTGACTTATTCCGGCAGTCCCCGGCTGGATCAGCGGATTGCGGGCGCCGGCAGTGTCCGGCACCGCGAGTGAGGCGAAACGAGGGGTAAAATCGGGCTCCGTTCCGAATCCGGCTCCCTCGTCCGAAAAGCGCCCGATGGCGGATCGGCTCGACCGATCTTATGCTTGGTTACGCCGGCCTGATGCCGGGAGGCTTAATCCACAAATTTTCATTTTATGAAGGCGATACGTATTCATTCCTTTGGCGGTTCCGATGTGCTGAACTTGGAGGATGTGCCGGCCCCGCAACCCAAGATGGGGGAGGTGCTGATCAAAGTGCAGGCGGCCGGCGTCAATCCGGTCGATTACAAGATGCGGTCGGGCAAGTACAAGGCGGACCGGCTTCATCCTCCGCTCACGCTCGGCCGCGAAGTGTCGGGGGTGGTGGAGGGAGTTGGCGCCGACGTGACGGAGATCGAGGTGGGCGACAATGTCTATGCCTTCCTTGCCAGCAATAGCGGCGGTTACGCCGAATACGTGGTGGCGCAAGTCAATGAGACCGCGACCAAGCCGGCCACGCTTGAACATATCCGGGCCGCGGGCGTGCCGCTGGCGGCGATTACCGCCTGGCAGGGTTTGTTCGATCACGGCAAGCTGCGTGCGGGCGAGCGCGTGCTGATCCATGGCGCGGCCGGCGGCGTCGGCCATTTCGCGGTGCAGTTTGCCAAAAATCGCGGCGCTTACGTGATCGCGACCGCCAGCGGCGAAGACGCCGATTTGCTGCGCAAGCTCGGCGCCGACGAGATCATCAATTATCATCACGAGCGCTTCGAGGATCGGGTGCGCGAAGTCGATCTGGTATTCGACCTTGTCGCCGGCGACACGCAGCAACGCTCATGGCGGGTGCTGAAAGATGGCGGGCGGATCATTTCCACCCTGCAGCCGCCGGACCGGAATGAGGCGGTCAAGCGCCACGCCCTGGCCCGATCTTTCATGGCCGAACCCAGCCGCGATCAGCTGACCGAGATCGCGCGTTTGATTGACGCCGGGAAAGTCTCGGTGGTCCTGGACCAGACGCTTCCGCTGGCAGAGGCGCGGCGCGCCCATGATCACCTGGAAAACGACCACATCCGCGGCAAGGTCGTGCTCAGCGTCGGCGGATGAGGCCGACCTCGTCCGCCTCGCCGCGGCGAAGGGCGGCAAATCCTTGTGCCGGAGGGGAATTTCCCCTTCCATGCCGGTCTGATCTCACCGGCCGTGCTTTTTGATAGTGCGGTCGGCGGACCGGATATGTCTGGCACCCTCTTCAAAACCGTCGCCCGATCATTTGGCATATGGGCATTAGCGGCGGCGTCATTTGTGGCTGCGACCCAATGGTGGCTCGTGGCGCATGCCGGAACCGATATTCCCCTGGCGGATCAATGGGAGCAGGAGGGAAGGTGGTTTTATCCGGAATGGAGGGACGGCACGCTCCGGCTGATTGATCTTTTTCGCGCCCACAACGGGCATCGGATCTTTTGGAGTAATTTACTGAATCTCTCGCTCATCGCCTGTAACGGCCAGTGGGACCCTTTGTTGCAGATGGCGGCGGGAGTGATATT
>DASRHD010000404.1:0-11963 GCA_035650695.1 Opitutaceae bacterium | reverse complement strand
AAACATGGAGCTCCGCAAGCAGCCCAGCCAAAAATCGTGAACGACATAGAGAACCGGCAGGTCGTGCCGGGCGCAGTAATCGAACAGCCCGATGCCGAGGCCGGGCGCGAGGTGGACCATCACCACGTCAGGCTGGAATGTCTCCGCCACCTCGCGGAAATCGCTCGAGCCGCGCCCGGGCGTATGGTCGAGCAGGTGCCAGAGCGCTTTCTTCAGGGCGCCCTGTTTTCCATGCTGGTGCGTGCGGTGGCTCCATTTGTCACTGGCGGGCGCAAACCATGTTTTGCCGTCTGCGGAACGGGCCGCGGCATCGGCCGGGGAGACGTCGGTATAAATCGCCACTTCATGGCCGTTCTCCGCCAGCCATTTTCCAATGCCTTCGGCGGCCACTTCCGCGCCGCCCCAGCCATAAGGCGGAAAACAAGCAGCCACGATCAGCACCCGCAAGGCGCCCGGCGACGGGGCGCCGTTTCGAGGCCGTGGCGTGATCGCCGGACGCAGCGTCCGTTCGGTCTCTTCGGTTTCAGGACAAGGCATGGCCGGCTGCAATTTTTTTTGCCAGGACGATGGAGGAGCTGCCCAGAAAACGCTCACGATCGGCGCGGCATTTCACGTAGTGGGCCGCTAGGAACGGGGACATCGCGAAGGCGCGGAGCATCTTCCACCCGGCCGCGGCTTTGGACCGCCGGAGCGCCTCCCGATTCGGCTTGGTCATGATAAACCGATGCCGGGCGAGTACCTCGTCGGTTGCGCGGGCGATTTCGTTCTCCGGGATGCCAAGCTTCTGCGCAACCAGCGAGCGGTTGCGGAGCACAATCTTGCGCCAGCGATCCGAGATCGCCGTGCCCTTGACCTCGCTCGAGATCTGAGCCGGATACATGCGGAAGAAGGCGCGCGAATCCAGATCGTAGGCGATATCGCCAAGGAGGCAGGTATGAATGTAATATTCCACGTCCGCGGCATGCCCGACGTCCTCCGCAAAAATCACTCCCGCCTCGAGCACCTCGCGCCGGAAAACCAGGGAATGAATCGTGGTAAAGACCGGTCCGAACAAAAGGCTGCGCAGGGCGCAGCTTTTCGAGGATAGCAGCCTGAAGCCGGAGCCTCGGAGCGGAAAAGATTCCTCGAACTGCCGGCAGGCGACGCTCGGTCCGGTAATCACGCCCTGTTCGTTCATCGCAATGGCCCGGGCCACGGCGGCGACCGCCGAGCCGTGGCGTTCCAGTCCATGAACCGCCCGCGCCAGCCAGGTCGGTTCCCACAGGTCGTCGCTCGTCAGAATGGTGAAGTACGGCGCGCGCACGCTGAGCAAGCCGTGATTCCACGAACGGTAAAGCGTCAGTCCGCTGGCCGATGCCGGCCGGGCGGAGCGCACCGTGATGCGTCCGTCCGCTTTCGCCGCCTGGCGCAGGATTTGCAACGACCCGTCGGTGGATTCGCCATCGATGACGATGGCCCGCCAGCGGGTTTCCGTCTGGCGAATCAGCGAGGCAAGCGTTTCCGGAAGAAACGCCGCCTTGTTCCGGTTCGGAATGATGACGTCAATGAGGGGCGATTCCATGCAATATTTCCGTTCTCATTCGGCTGGCCCGCCCAGTCCCAGCACCCGCTCCAAGGCCGCCGCCATTTCCCGCGGTGCGACGTGAGTGATGCAGTACGGTTCCGATTGTGAACAATGCCAGTTGCAATTGAAGCACGGCGTCCGGTGGGTCAGCCACACTTGGCGCTCCGACCGGCTCCAGGGAGAAAACAAACCGTAGTGGCCTCCGCCGACCACGCAGAGCATGGGCAAGTCCAGCGCCGTGGCCAAATGAGCGATGGCGGTTTCGGTCGTGAGCACCGCCATGCTGCCGGCGAGGCGATCCACCAGGTCATTCGTCGTCGGCGTCGATCTCAGTTCCACCGGAGCATCCAGGTCGCCCAGGCGCGCGGCAAATTGCCGGTACTGTTTCTCGCCTCCGGGCGGAACGAGCAGCTCCGAGCTCAACCCCCGCGATTTTTTGGCCTGAATGATGCAGGCGGCCACACCCTCGATCGGCAGGTCGCGAATCCGGCTGCTCCCAAAGGGCGCGATCGCAAGCGTCTTGCCGGGGCCGGACTCGACCCGATCGAGACGCGGCCGCAGATCGCCAAATCCGCCGAGGTCCCCGGACCAGGAGCGGAGGAGTTGCTGATGGCAGTTGAGATCTTCACAGGTCCAGGCGGAACTGGCCACCATCGGACGATTCACCGTGACGTCGCCGTTGAACCGCTCACGGACAATTTCGTAGTCCACCGAAAACACGTCCGAATTCGATATGCACCAAACGTCGTGCGCCGGAATCGACTGCAGTGCTAGTTCCTCCGACAGCGTACGGAAATGCCGCAGGCAGATCAGCTGCGCCACGCCTCCCCCCACCTGGTCCAAAAAATTCCGCTCCCGCATCCGCCGCCGCGTGACCCAGAGCTTTCCGTCGAGATCGGGCAGCTGGATCCGGGCAAGTTCGGGAAACTCTCGGGCGGCAAGCTGCGCCGTCATTGAACTGTGGAAAAGCACACAGTTTTCCGCGCCTGCCGCCTCCGCGATCGCCCGGATCGAGCCCAAGCTGAGGACAAAATCGCCCAGCCGGTCGCCCTTGTAGATGCCGACGGACCATTTTGGCCGCTCTTTCCGCCGACGGCTTCGAACCGCGGATCGATAAGCCAGCCAGTTCAGCAACGCGGCTTTTCTCATTTTGTGCAGCTGAATCGGCGGTCGCTGGGCCGCGGGCGAAAATACCTGCCGCCCGCCGGGCGCCCCCGGCGCTCGGCTTGGAGGCAGAACGCCGCTATGGCTAGAAATGGTCTCCATGCAGGGCAGCGTCACTGACGGGTGCGGGAAACCAGGGCTGTTCCCGTTCTGTTCGCAGTGGTTCCGCCGGAGTGGCATAAGCCGGCGCGCGGCAGGGCGCAAAATAGCCCAGCGCGAAATGCATCGTGGCCAAGAAGGCGGCCTGGGGCGGAAGAACCATGCCGGCCACAAACGTGGAGAGCAGCCATCCCAGCATGATCACCCCCGCCGCGCTCTCGAAAAAACCGGCCGTGCGCACGGCTCTCCAGGCAAAATAAAACGCGCCGCCGTACAACGCCATCATTGCCGCGATGGCCATCCACCCGTCGGTCAAACCGACGTCGAGGAACAAATTGTGCGCCCACTCGTGGCTTTGCAGCTGGCGTATACCGTGCCCATCCGGCGTGCGGATGAGAATTTTCGCGGCTTCCGACCAGATGTCGAGGCGGCTGTCGCTTCCCATTTCCGAAAATCGGCTGACCAAGTACTGGAACCGGTCGGATTTCGCCCCGACATAACCGACGCCCGCCAGGAGAAGGACCGCGACGCTTGCGCCGCAGACCAGAAGCCGCCGCCGCGGAATGGAACGGAATGCCAGTATGATCACCATGATGCCGGACAGCACCGTCGCCATCAGCGTCGTGCGGGTGGCGATTTGAATGTTGGCGTAGCCGGCGAGAATAGCGGCGCCACCGACGGCCAGGCGCAGGACCGGACGCCGGGCCGCCAGCGCGAGCGGCAAGGCGGCGAGCGCGAACAAGGTGAACGGAACAATGCCGATGATGACGTTGGAAATGGAAAACAGGTGCAGATAGGAAATGGCGGTGTCGTCTGCGCCGTTGGTGCGTTGAAAGCCGCCGGCGCTCACCGCTGTGATGCGCTGCACCTCGGGGTTGCGCAGAATAAGAAGGCCGATCAGCGACATGCCGACGGCAAAGGCGAGCAGCGCCCATGCAACGGGTCCGTCCTGACCGCGCTGGACCAGCCGGCGCAGGCAAAGCCCCGCCGGCAGTCCATAAAAAAGCAGCACGAGGGCCGCCTGGTAGGGATAAGTGTCGCGGGGTTCCGCCGACACATACGCGCAGAACGCATAAATTATTCCGGCAAAGAGAAACGGGCTGACCCGAAGCAGCGCCCAAAGCTGGCGCTTCCATGCCAGCCAGACGAGGGCGATCATGCCGCCGGCAACCTGGACAAACGCGACCTTCGGTCCGTTGCAAATCGTCCAGGCGAGCGGAACAAGCAGCGTGCAGACGAGTAGAAATGAAGTCATCGATTGGTCAGCAAGGCCTCTTCCCCGATTTCTTCTCCATGCCCCAGGGCGGCGCGCAGGCGCGCGATGTAGTTTTTTGCGGCATTTGCCTTGAGCCGCGCCATTTCCTGGGGAAAGGTCGCCCGTTTCTCCTCCAATTGCGCGGCCGTGGCATCGAGCCAGTCGTCGGTCGCTGCGTTGACGAAGACTTCGGGCAATCCCAGCAAGCCTGCCATGCGTGCGCGCGAATCGGAACCGACCACGGCGGCCGGTTTCCCCAGGCTGGCGAGGGCGAACGCGCCGTGCACGCGGTTCATGATTCCCCAGCGGGCCCGGCTGTAGAGGCGCAAATAAGCGCGATAATCATCGGAATAAAATGTCTCCATGCCGGGCAGGAGCGTTTTCGCCGCCGCCATTTCCTTTTCATTGTGGCAGACAAGAATGACCCGCGCCTGCGCCGCGAGGCGCCGGGCCAGGGCGACAAACCGCCGTTCCCATTCCGCCGGATCGATCTTCTGCCCAAGCATGAAATGTCCGCCGGCCGGCATGTAATTGAGGACGATGAATTCGCCGGGCGCCGGCACGATGCCCAGCCGGTCCACTGCAAAAATCGAGGTGCAGGGGAGCAGCACGCCCTCGCGCTCCGCCAGCCGCAGCACCTGCACGCTCAATTCGTCCCGGACCGTCGTGAGCGCCGTGAGATCGTAATATCGACGGATATGTTCGAGGACGTCCGGCCGCTCGGCAAACTCGCTGCCATCGCTGTCGTAGCGCTGGCAGGTTCCGCCCGCGAGATTGAGAAAAATCCGTCCCTGCGCGCGCGGGATCCACCGGCGTTCGATCAGCGGATCCCACCATTCGGTCTTTGCGCAATTCCCTTCCTCGCTCAGCCAATAGACCGGCCCGCCGGACTGCACGAGCACCTCCGCGCGCATGATCCGGTCGGTGGCGGGGAAGACCGGCAGGCGGGCGTCGAGACGCCTGGTCAGCTTGAGCGCCAGATCTTCACCGAGCCGGTCCAATTGCCGGTCGATCCGGGAGGCGTGCAGCCAGGCGAATTCCGGTCGCGCCGTGATCGGCAGGTGCTTGTGGACCACCTGGAGCTCCATTTCCGGCAGCACGCGGCCCAGCAGGTAAATGATCCCGTCCCGGACAAAGTCGTCGCCGACGTTGTGCTGGAGGGTGGTGATGATCGCGACGCGTGGTTTCATGGTTCTAACCCGCCGCCGGTTGAGGGATCGTAATCCGCCGGATTTTCCGCGCCGCGCGCCGCCACCAAGGCGTCAGACTCTCCTTCTTAAACTCGGCGGCGTACGAACGATCGAATTCGGCGTCGGGCAAAATGAAGGCCGGGTGGACCAAGGGGGTCTCGAGTTTGAATCGCCGAAGGCTTGCGGCCGCCCCATCCGTCGTGTGCGTGCCTTCGTGTCCAAAGCCGATATTTTCGATAAGGTTCCGGCAGGGAATGATACTTAGCATTGCTTGCGAGAGTTTCGCGTACCCCCATTGGTAGTCCCACGTTCCGGGCGGCCGGGCGTAGAGCCGGTCATAAAGCGCCGCCCGCAAATTATATTCGGTCTCGTCCGTGACCACGGCTTTCAGCCCGCCGCTGGCACGAAGGCTCGGCCAATTTGAGAGGCGGAGGTCGTAACTGGTCCACGCGCGCCGCCACGAAGCCCAGCCCCAGATCGGACCGTACCGGCTGAAAATGTAGCTGGTAGGCCGAACGATTTCATCAAAGTAGCGCGGTCCGCCGCAGATTTGTCCGACGCGCGTGTCGTCGGCGTATTTCTCCAGCAACTCGTCGCAGAACCAGAAAAAGGACGGATCCGGCAGGCAGTCGTCCTCGATCACCACGAGGCGCTCCGCCCGGGAAAAGGCCCAAGTCAGACCGCTGGCCACGCGCGTGGCGCAGCCAAGATTCTGCTCCGCGTACTCGTACTCGACCTCGCACGGCCAGTCCACCCCGTCGGCGATGAGCCGGCGGACCGCCGCGCACTTTTCCCTGTCTTCCGGCCGGTGTTTCCGCGGCCCATCCGCCACCACCAGCAACCGCGGCGGTCGGGCTTCACGAATGGCGGCGAGGGTCCGCGCCGTGCAATCGGGCCGGTTGAAAACAAGGAAGGCGACGGGCGTTGTCATGAACTGGCTACGGCGGGCAATTCCACATTCAGGGCGGCCCGCGCGCGTGACCAGCGTCTGCCCCACTCGATGCCGGGAGCCTCGACTCCCACAAAAAGCAGCCAGGTCACAGGCAACAGAATCGCGGTGCAGGCCGCCGACAGCACGGCAAAGCGCGGAAAAGGCGCGGCCGCCGCGAACCATGGCCAACGGTCCAGCCACACCCCGACCGCAAACAGCACCAGGGTATGGGACAAATAAAGCGAGTAGGAACGCGCGGCGAGAAATCCGCTGAATCTCGAGCCGAGAAAATGTCGCAGGCCGGCAAAAAACTTTTCCCCGGCGGCCAGGCGCCCGGTGGACGACAGCGCAAGAATCAGCAGGATTGCCGTCACCGCCAGGACCACCTTGCTGGCGACCGCCGCCGCCAGCAGCAACGCAACGATTCCGGTCCAGGCCGCGGCGGGATGACCGCGCTTGCTCAGAGCCATGGCCTCGGCGCCGATCATCCCGACAAAAAACAATCCAATTTTAAGCACGATCAGCGAGGGTTGGACGAACGAGCCAAGCAATTTGGGATGCTCCGTGTCGTAGACCTGCCAGAGGAACCGGGACGAAATCACCGTCACCAGCGCCGCCGTCAGACCGGTGGCGAGCGGGCCGAAACGCCTCATGGCCAGGGCAAGGAACGGAAAAAGCGCGTAGAACTGCATTTCCAAGGCGATGCTCCAATCCGGAATCGGCATCGTCGCGCAATGGCCGGGAAAGAGGCCGAATAAAAAGCTGTAGTGGAGGATGGCGTCGGCGACCGGAGCGCCTCCTGGCTGCGCCGAGACGTGGCCGCGCAGGAATTCGCTCATTAACGAATAAAAAGTCCCGCCGAAAACGATGCTCACGGTCAGCAGAAGATAATAGAGCGGCGCGATCCGAAAAAAACGGCGGAGCCAGAAATTCCGCCACGTGGCTGGAGATTCCCAGGGCTGGTTGGCCTGGCGCTCGCGATAATGATGCATCATGAGAAATCCCGAGATAATCATGAAAAGATCGACCGCCTTGGCTGGAGCATCGAGAAGCGGAGCGCGAAACATCGTCGCGGAAGCGGCGTGGCCGAGGAACACCCAGACGGCGAGCCAGCCGCGAAAACCGTCCAGAAAATCGAGCCGGGATGTTGCCATGAATCGCGTCTGATCAGGTCACGGCCCAGAATTTCCAGGGCGTGAGCAGGGCCAGGCATTGCTCGCGTCCTACCGCGCGGGTTTGGGGATGAACAAAAGAGGAAAGAAATGCCGCCACGGCCTGTGACCCGACAGTCGCCATCGCCGCGCCCATCGGACCGAACCGGGGAATCAGCATCCAGCATCCGAGCACGTTCACGACCAAGCCAAGCAGGGAGTACCAAAGCGGAAATTGCGTTTGTTTTTCGTTGAGCAGGTGCTGGCCGCGAGCGACGCCGACAAAAATGAAAAGCAGCGACCAGACGTGGAGGGCCAGCACGGGGCCAGCCCCGGCGTAAGCCTGCCCAAATAGCAGCTGGATGATCCAAGGCGCACCCAGCGAAACCGGCACGCAGATGAGAAGCGCCGCGGTCACGTTGAGGCGGAAGAATTGCAGCCGCGCCCTGCGATAGGCGGTCGCTCCCTCACCGCGGCGGCGCAGCAAGGAGGGCAGAAGCGAGGACGAAAGCACGATGGGGAGAAAATTCGCCGCCTCAGGAATCCGGATGGCGGCGGCATAAAGACCCAGCGCCGCGTCCCCCATCATGCCACTCAAGATCAGCTGATCGAGTTTGATGTAGATCACGACGAAAAGCGCGGAAAGCGCCAGCGGCCAGCATTCCTTGAGCAGCTGCCAGCCCCGTGACGCTTCGAACACCACGCGGTTTCCGGCGCCGAGCGATTTTCGCACGAAAATCTGCGTGAGCACACCGCTCGTGATCTGCTCGCAGGCGGTGATCAACGAAAACCAAACCACCCCGGCTCCGCAAAGCACGGCCGTCACCTTGACCGCGCTGATGAGGAGAAAGAGCAGCAGCCGGGGCACCACGAGCCGGCGCATCTGGGTGTGAGCCTGGAACCACAGCTCTCCCGATTCGAGCGATTGAAACAACAAGCCGATCCCCAGCACGCCGACGAGCATCCATGCGCGGGGTTCGTGCGGGCGCAGGCCGGTGACCAGCGCAAGGCTCAGGCAGATCGATGCGAGCGCCGCGACCGCTCGGAAGCCGAGAGCCGTGCCGATCCACCGCCCGCCCTGGGAGGGCTGGCGGATGATTTCGCGCACCACCATTGCGTCCAGGCCAAGAGGGGTGAGCGCGGCAAAAATCGCGATCAAGGCCAGGGCGTAGCTCAACAAGCCGAAGTCCTGCCGGCCCAAATAACGCGCCACCCAGCTGCCCACAAAAATGCCGACCGTCAGCCGGACACCGCGATCGATCACCAGCCAGGCGAAGTTGCGCGCCGCCTTGCTGTTTTGAATGCGCCGAAACATGCGTCAGTCTTGATAAATTAGGGTTGCAGGCCGCCGCCGGGGCGGGCCGGAGCGAGGGACCGCGGTCATCTTTTCCGGAGCGAGCTTCGCCCCGTCACTTCTTCGCAGGTTTTCCCCGAAAAGCGGTGACGCTTGAGATTGAACTGTAGCCTGCCTGAACATCTGCCCAGTTGCGGCCGGGGCCGACCGGCCCGGGCCCAACGCTTGACTGAAAAATGCTACGAACGGGCGATGGCCGGTTCCGCGCCGGTGGTCATTTTTGGCTTCGCCGGATCGCCCTTGCCCGGAAACTTTTCGTTTTTGGTTTTCGCCTTCCTGGCCGCCCCTGCCGAAGCGTGCCCATAACCGTAATTCTTCGTCGCCGCCTTGTAGGTGTACGCGAGCTTCTTGTTCGCCGTGGCCGGATTGAAGCCGTTCAGAATCAGTCCAAGAAACGGCAGGTTCGCCCGGCTAAAGTCCTCGATCACCTTTTGGGCCTGGATGACCGGCGGAACGCCTTCACGCGCGACCAGCACGCTGTCGCTGCTGTAGCGCCCGAGGACGAGCGCATCCTGGAATACGCCGGCCGGCGAAGTATCGAATACAATCACCTCGTAATGGTTTTTGAGAAAGGCGACGAGTTGTCCGACCGCCTTGGAAATCAGGAAACGCCCAGGCTGATCGTCGACTCCGCCGGCCGGCAACAGATCGGTTCCATCCGCCAGCTTGCAGATGCCAAGGGGACCGCCCGGGCCCAGCACGTTCTCCAGCGGGGATCCGGAGCGCGCCCAGGTCAAAAAACCCGTTTCCGACGAGATGCCATGGAGCGAATGCTGGACCGGACGGCGAAGATCCAGGTCCATCAGCAGCGTTTTTTTGCCCAGCTGCTGGAACGCGCTCGCCAGATTGGATGCGATCAACGATTTTCCTTCGCCGGGAAGGGTCGATGTCACCAGGACCACTTTCGGGTAGCGCTGGCGCGCTCCGACCTCGAGCTGGCCGATGATGCCCAGGAAAGTCTCGCCCATGACCGTGTCCACCCGGTCCCGCACCGCGTGGGCGCGATCTTCCGCGCGCATCTTCATGACCGGAATGGCGCCGATCAGGCTGAGACCGAGGCTGGTTTCCACCTCGCCCGTGCCGGTCACACGCTCATCCAGGGTGCTGGCAATCAGGGGGCAGGCGACAAACGCCCCCAAGGCGATCAGGCAGACCATGATTCCGTAGAGGAAGCGCCGGGGGATGCGATGCTTGACCAGGTACGCCGGGTCGACAATCTCCATGAAATCGGGGGGAAGCTTGCTGGAAATCGACGCTTCACCGATTTTTTTCTCCAACGCTTCCAGGGAGATTTTTTTCGAGTCCACCCCGGCGCTGAGAATTTCGTAGTTCGTGGCGAGCTTTTCGATCTCCATCGAGCTTTCGAAGTCCGCGTCGAACTCCTTCTTCAGCAATTGTTCCGTCCGGTTCGCGACGTCGACCTGCGAATCGAGATCGCGAATGGCGTCGTCGAAATTGTGCTGGATATCCGCCTCGATCGATTTGATCTGGGCCTCGATTTCCTTCAGCTTGGGGTGATTCGGTCCGTAACGCTCGGCTGCCACCGCCCGCAAAGCCAGCTGAGTGTCGAGATCCTGCCGCAATTGCTGGTTGTTGCCCGCGTTGGCCAGATAGGAGTTGTCCCACGGATATTCCGATCGGGCCCGGTCGGCCCGCACCTGCTTCGCCAGGGTTTCGAGACCGACGCGCTTGATCCGCGTGTCCGTGATGCTGGCATCCAGCTGCTTCAGACGCTCAGTGAGGATGCCCTGGTTGTCGGCCCGCGAGATGATGCCGTTGTTCTTTTGATAATCGAGGCGGGCCGACTCGCTTTTGGCGATGTCTTCGCGCAGCGCATCGGCCTGTTTTTCCAGGAGTTCGTAGCCCTTTTGGTTCGCTTCCTTATATTCCTGCTGGACGTAGTTGAGATACTCGGAGGCGAAGCGGTCGGCGATGAGGATGGCCGTGTCCGGATCGACGTGCGAAACGGCGATTGTATAGTATTCGCGCCCCCGTTCGCGCTCCACGTCGATGTGGCCGTCAAAAAAATCCAGGAAAAATCCGCCGGTCGCGACCGTTCCGGGCTTCAGGTAGGGGGAGGCGATTCTCGCCTTTTCCTCCGGAGTAAAAGCGGCCAGCAGCCGGGCATGGAAGGCGCGGCTCGTCATCATCGAAAGATGGTTGCGCAGATTGTTTTCCTTTGCCTGGTCGGAATCCGCATCGCCCCCTTGGGTGCCGATCACCTTGTCCAGCGTGCTTTGGGCGAGCAGCGCCGTATCGGCGGTGAACTCCACCGGGCGCTTGAAAACCATGTAGCCGAGCGCGCCTCCCACCAGCAGGGCGCCGGCCAAGCCCCATGGCCAGCGGGAGCGGACGATCAACAGAACCTGCGAGATCATCGCGACCAGGTCCTTGAAGGAGAAATCATCGCTCGAAGGCGGCGGCTTGGCCGAGCCGTGGGGCGCGAAAGGCGGGGCGGTCGGCACGGCAAACGGCGCGGCGCTTGCGCGCAACGGGAAAGGTGCGGCCGTCGACGGAACGGCGTCTCTCGAACCGTTGGGCGGAGCGGACAAGGAGGTGGATTCGTCCATGATATGGAAATGGCTTCAGAACACTCGCTCGGGCACGAACACGATGTCGTCCGGCATGAGCTTGAACTGTTGAGTCGAGTTCTTGTCGTTGAGGTAGGCGGTGAGATTGACGATGAACGTCGTCTCCTTGCCATCGACTGTCCGGATGACCTTGACCGCGTCGGTCTGGGCCACCCGGGTGAATCCTCCCGCTCGCGTAATGGCGGTTAGGATACCGATGTCGCCGCGTTCGATCGAAAAATCGATCTGGTTGGGATTGTTCACCTGGCCGAGCACGGAAATGCTTCGCGGCCCGTAGGACTCAAAGGAAAGAATCACCTGCGGCTTGAGATAAAATCCGCCGTCGCGGTAGCGCTTTTCGATATAGGATTCCGCCTCGCGCAGGGTCATGCCGGAGACCTTGACCGATCCGAGCAGGGGAACGGCAATCTCTCCGGCCGACGAAACCCGCTGCAGAAGCAACGAATCCGGCTCCTCAAAAACCTGGAACTGGAGGCTATCGCGGGGCGCGATGCGATAGTCCCGGGCCTCCGCTCCGGAGCCCTGCGCCACGGCGCTGACCGGCGCATCCACGGCCAGGGCCGGCCGGACACCGGTCAACACAATCAGCGGGAGGCAACAGCCAACGAAGAAGTGACGGGGAAGGTGCTTCATGTGATCAAAGATGGTACAGCGCGCCGAGCGA
>DASRHD010000403.1:0-4458 GCA_035650695.1 Opitutaceae bacterium | reverse complement strand
AACCCCTCTTTCGCATGCGCGGCGTTGAACGCCGCGGCGATCTGTTGCATGGCCTGGTTCTCCGCCTCCTGGCCATGATGGCTCCAGACGCGGATGATATCGGCTCCTGCCCACAAACATCCGACGCTCACCCACGCGCAGGCCGCGGCCAGCACCTTCAACTTTCTGGCATGACGACAACTTCGCATAAGCGGCGCGAGCGCGGCCGCCGAATGGCCGCAGGGCCGCCCTCTTGACCGCGGCGGCGCCGATGAGTTCGCGTTATTCCGGCCCTCGCCGTCCGCCGCCGGTCCGCCTCATTTCGCCTGCGCGGCGGCGAGGCGCCCCAGCTCCTCGACCGAAAGATCCTTCTGGTGCGTGGCGATGAACCAGCGATTGCCGCACGGATCCTCAATATCCGCACTCCGCTCGCCGTAAGATTGGTCTTTAGGCTCGCTTTTTGAGATGCCGCCCGCCGTCAAGGCGCGAGCGTAAGTCGCATCCACGTCCGGCACGTAAAGATGGATCGACAACGGCATGGCCGGATATGCCGGGCTTCCCTCCGACAGCGCGATCATCGAATCGTTGATTCGCATCGAAGCATGGCGGATCACGCCGTCGGGCTCGGCGAAGCGGAAAACTTCCTGCGCCCCGAAGGCCTCTTTCACGAAGGAAATGAAAATAGGCGCACCGTTGAGAATAAAGTAAGGCGTGACCGCCTGGAAACCGGCGGGAATATAGGATGAGTTTTTCGACATAGAATGACGGGGCGGCAAAGAAACCAAGCGCGCCCGAATCGTCCAGCCCGCGTCTCGGTCCGAAAATCCGGTCGCTCGTTCTGGCGCTCCGCCAAACCGCTCTTAAAGCTGCTCCAACGCCTGCCTTAACTCATAGGGGAAGATCGGCTTGCGGAGAATATGATCGATCTTCAAGTTCTGGTAAGCTTCGGATACTTCCTCGCTTAATCCCGAGCTGAAAACCAAAATCTTGCCGAGAAAAGGCAGGCTCCGCAGCCGGGAGACCAGCTCTAACCCGTTCATATTTGGCATCTGGTGATCAGTTATGACCAAATCGAAAGCATGGGGATCTTCGAGGATCCTTTTCCAAGCCAACAATCCATCCGCGGCGCACTCCACCGCATAGCCGGCACGCGACAGCGTGATCTGAACCATGTCGCGAAGCTCCTGCATGTCGTCGGCATAAAGAACGCGCAGGCTCCGCTTGATCGGAGTCGATTCCTTTTCGGTCGTTGCTAACATGACGGCTGCCATTTCGCGGCGATGTTCTCCCACTATACTCAACAGACTGGATTTTTCTTAGGAGGTTCTGCAAAAAAAACGCAAAAAATTGGCGGGAATTTTCGGGACATCTGCAGGCCCGGCGGTCTAAGGCTTGACGGTGATAAGCCGGTCTTCTCCCGGATCGGGTTCGATGCGGATATCCTTATACTCCACAATCGATTTGGCGGAGTGAATTTGCATGCCGACGGGACCTTTCTTGCGCACCGATGCGTCGGCGTCGCGGTAACGGATGATTTCCACGCCGTCTACTGCCATGCGTACCTCCCCTGTGCGAAGGTTGGCGAGTATCTCGCTCGTGTGCCAGTCATGGTAGAGCAGGTTTTGGCGGGGAATAACGCGGATCGGTTTGACGTCCTTGTTGATGCGATAGTCCCACATCGCGCCATGGGGCGGCTGCACCTGGAGGGCGTGGGCCGTGCTGTAGGTTCCCGGTGCCGGCCGGTCGCCCCAGAAAAGGATACCGAGGTGCCCGCTGCCGGTATTAACCTCCGGTGTCACCACCCGCGCGGTGACGATCAGGCGAAAGCTACCGTAATCCTGCTTGGTAAAGATCTGGCCGTACTTGCCGGTGCCGCGCATGGCGCCGTCCTCAATCGTCCAGTTGGCCGGATCATATTCCCAGCCGTCAAGGGTCTTGCCGCCGAAAATCACGGTCATCCGGTCCAGTGCGGCGCTGGAGGGAAGTGGCGGCGAAGACAGCGATGGTTTGGCTGTTTCTGCCGGGGCGGCGGAGATTTCAGCGGCGGGAGGCGCTGCGGTTTGGGCGGAAAGCTTCATCAGGGCGGCGAGGGTGCCGGCGCAAACCAGCAAGCGAAAGGGGTTCATGCGTGGACCCGACAATTTCAGCGGGCGCCGGTTCGTCAAGCCGGGCAATCCCTCAGGCCTTTTGGCCCCGTACCCCCCGGCCACCGGCGGACAAATTGGCCAGGCGCATCTCGGAATACTTGCGGGAAAAGAGCACGCCGTCGGCCCCGGCGTTGAGTGCGGTGGCGGTCGCGGCATAAACGTCCTCTGGCGCAGTCTTCTTCTGGCCCGCCGCGGTCGGTACATCGATATCGATGCCGGGATAAATCCTGGTCTTTCCTCCCACATCGGCGAGTGCCCGCCGGGTTTCGCGCCCGACATAATCAGCGGAGAGCCCGGCCGTCGGAAGCTTGTCCAACGGCGCCTCGGCGCCGTAGCCCAGCCAGAGATTGTGCAGGTGCAGTACCTCTTCTTTGGGCAGGTCGGCGAAGATCGTCGTGCCGATATTTTCGATATAATTGGCGTAGCGCGGGCCGCCGCAGTTGTTATAGAGGACGATTTTCAGAAAATCCGCGGTCTTGGCGAATTCGGCATATTCCTGCTCGGCGCGGAAAAACGGGCTGAATGAATTGTTATGCCAGATATGGAAGCCAACCTGCACGTCAGGCCGGCTTTTTTTCGCCGCTTGGTAAATCTCTGCGTAGACCGCGTGCTTGCTGTCGGTCCAGAGCTTTTCCCACGCCATCAGTTCCGGATAATCGAGGAGCAGCCGCCAGAACTCCACGAAGCAGCCATCGGCCGGGCGCTGGCCGGCGCGCGTGGCTTGAACAAAACGGTCGAGCTTGGTGAAGCCCTCCCTGGCCCGGGCCACATCAATCCCGCGCTCGCGCGCCGCCTTTTGATGGAACTCGCAAAAACAGGTCACCCGCGAGGGATCGCCGCGGCCGACCCGCCCGCCGATCGCGTTATGCAGGGGTCCCTGCCGCTCCGAGCCCCACATCACACCGTCAATCCCGTAACTTTGACAAAAGTCCTCCGTCAGCCCGGTGAGAAATCCGCGATAATCGGGATGGAGCGGGCAGAGGCTGGACCCCGGCCGGCCCTCGAGATCGATTTCCCTCACGGAATCGACAGCCGGCATGTCTTTGCCGAAGGAGTCTTCATACCAGGCATAGACCGCCATCCCGCGCTTTTTTGCCTTGGGCAGGACGTCCGCGATCAGGTCATAACTGCCATGGTCGGGTGCCTTGACCGGTTTGAGTTTGGTTTGGGTGTAAAACGCCTCGTGCGGCGTGGCGAAATTACCGCCGTGAAAATTCAGATCGTACTCCTGCCTGCCGTGATCGGGTAAAGGCTGGCCCGGTACCTGCCGCCCGCCGATGCCGCGCCCATAAGTGAAGACCGCCAAAAAAAGCGCATTTACCGCGCCGCGCTCTTGCAGCAGATCGAGGACCTGGTCCGTGCCTTCGTCGAGAAATGACACCGCACCCACCTGAATGCCGATCATTTTGCCGGCCGCCGGCGGGGTTTCAGCACGGCCGGTGGCCGCGAGGAGGGTGGGGCCGAGCGCGGCGCCGGCGGCGGCGCGAGAGGCTGTGGTAATGAATTCGCGGCGGGAAAAATCGGAGGGGGCTTTCATCCCGTCACTCTCCGGCGCCGTTCCCCGACTGGCGAGGCGAAAGGGGCGGGCTGCTCAGGCCTTTTCCGCCGCCAACTCGTCGCGTGTCTTGGTGCCCGGTACATGGCGCCTGCCCCATTTTGCCAGTGCGGCCAGGACCGGTTGCAGGTCGCGGCCCTTCGGTGTCAGTTCGTAGGCGTGGCGTGGCGGCCGCCGTTGATAGGGTGCGCTCCGCACCAGCCCCGCCATTTCCAGCCGCGTCAGGCGTTCGGCCAGGATGTTGGTGGGAATGCCTTCCGGCGAAGCGAGAAATTCCCCATAGCGCGTCTTGCCCCAGAAGAGATCGCGGATGACGAGGAGCGTCCAGCGGTCGCCGATCAGGTCGAGCGAGCCGGCGACCGGACAGGGCGAGCGCGGGGCGGAGGCGGGACGGCGGGAACGGCTCATAAATGGAAAACAAACCTTTTGACTTGCAAAAAGCAAGCGACAAGTCATTCCAGTAACTTGCAGAATAAAAGTAACGAAAATTTTCTCTCGTGAAAATACCACTCCTTCCTTTCCTGCTTTTGCTCCTCCTCTGGGGCCTGGCCGCAACCGCGGCCGGAGCCGTCCATTTGCTCGCCTCGTTGCCGCCGTCGGTCGTTCCCGTCCTGGTCGGCGGTCTGACGGTCTCGCTAACCGTCGCCGCGCTCCATCCCACCTGGGCCGGGGACGCCGTCAGCCGCATCGGGCTGCGCCGCCTGCTTGCCTTTCACCTCATCCGCTTCGTGGGATTTTATTTTCTCTGGCTGCACGCCCAAGGCCGGCTGCCCGCGG
>DASRHD010000402.1:0-3125 GCA_035650695.1 Opitutaceae bacterium | reverse complement strand
AGCGAGGGCAGGAGCAGGGCCGCCCAGCGGGGCAGGCGGGTGCGCAGGTAGCGGAAGAGTCCGGCGCGGAAAATCAGCTCTTCGACCACCGGCGCGATAAAAATCGCCAGGACAAGAAAAGCGGTGAAGAGGCCGGGAGAATGGAGCCGGGTGAAAATTTCGATCTGTTCCTGCGGCACCGCCGGCAGGCCCAGCAGGTTCAGGGTTTGTTCCGAGAGGAATCCGCCAACGTCGGACGCCGGACGGACGGCGAGAAAGGTGAGAAGGCCGGCGAGCGGGAGGGAGATTCGGCCCGGTTCGACCGCGGGCGTTTCCCCGGCCGGGAGGGGGCGCTGGAAGCGCGCCGCGCCGGCCAGGCCGAGAAAGAGGCCGGCCTGAAACGCGACGTTATAAAAAATCGTCCGGGCATCGTCGCCCGCCGGCAACTGCCGCAGATGGGGCTCGGCCAGGGCATGAACGAGGAGCAGAAAAAAATATCCGCTGCCGATGACGATGGCGGCAGAGGCGAGGAATTCGCTGGGTGAGGCTGTCCATGGCGCCAGGCGGGGGGGCTGGCGCCGCGCCTCCGGGCGGACGGCGAAATGCCACCAGACCGCCAGACCGGCGAGGAAAAGAATCAGCTCGGCGATGAGGGCGGCGGCAAGGAGGGGAGTGACGTGCTCGGGCATGTGGCGACCCTATCCTGAACGGGCCGGCCTTCCAGCCGAAGCCAAATTTTGCGCCGATCGCGCCGGCTGCCGGTCAGGCGATGATTTTCTCGCCGTCGAAAACCACGCGGCCGGCCACCAGGGTGGTCTTGACGCGGCCGGTCAATGCCTGGCCGTGCCAGGGGGAATTGCGCGACTTGCTGAAGCCGGCGGAGGCATCGTACCGCCATTTTTCCTTCGGGTCGAAAAGCGTGATGTCGGCGGGGGCGCCGGGGGTGAGCGTGCCGGCGGGCAGCTTGAGGATTTGCGCCGGCCGGCGCGTCAGAAGATCGATCACGTGGGCGAGCTTGAATTTGTTCTGGCGCACGAGGACGTCGAGGCAGATGGAGAGGGCGGTCTCGAGGCCGGTGATGCCGAAGGGGGCGTAGTCGAATTCGCGGTCCTTTTCGTCGGGCCGGTGCGGTGCGTGGTCGGTGGCGAGGCAGTCGAGCGTGCCGTCGCGCAGGCCGGCGATGATCTCCCGCCGGTCCGCCTCGGTGCGCAGGGGCGGATTCATCTTTAGATTCGTGTCATAGGTCGCGAGGGCGGCGTCGGTCAGGGCGATGTGGTGCGGGGTGGCTTCGGCCGTGATGCGCGCGCCGCGGGACTTGGCCCGGCGGATGACCTCGACGGAAAACTTGGACGAGATGTGCTGGAGATGGATGTGCGCGCCGGTGTACTCGGAGAGGATGACATTGCGGGCGACGATGATGTCCTCGGCGGCGTGGGGCCAGCCGCGCAGGCCGAGGCGGGTGGACATGACGCCTTCGTTCATCACCGCGTTGTGGGTCAGGGCGTCGTCCTGGCAATGGTCCATCACCGGCAGGTCGAACATCTTGGCGTACTCGACGGCGCGGCGCATAAGCTCGTTGTTCTGCACGCAGCGGCCATCGTCGGTGATAGCGACGACGCCGGCGCGCTTGAGCGATCCGGTGGGGGCGAGCTGCTCGCCCTTCTGCCCGACAGTGATGCACCCGGTGGGATAAACCCGGACGACGGCATCGCGGTCGGTGATATCCTTGATGAACTGGATCGTGCCGGCGTTGTCCGCCACCGGCACGGTGTTGGGCATGCAGACGACGGTGGTGAAACCGCCGGCGGCGGCGGCGCGCGAGCCGCTCGCGATGGTCTCCTTGTGCGTCTGGCCGGGCTCGCGGAAGTGGACGTGAATATCGACCAGGCCGGGGCAGGCGACGAGGCCGGCGGCATCGATCTTGCGGGCGCTTTTTTTGTCGGCGGCGCTGAGCGATTCGACGAGGACGCCGTCGCGGACGAAAATATCGCCGTCGCCATCGCGGCCGGAGGCGGGATCGATGAGGTGGGCGTGGGTGATCCAGAGGGCGGGCATGGAGGAATTGGCCACAGAAGGCGCAGGAGGCACAATAATCAGGCGTCGTTGTTGAGGATAAATTTCCTAAATTGAATAACGGGCGAACCAAAATTGATGAGCATGGCATGCTCGATGCGTGAGGCACGCAGGTAACCGAGAACCTGGGCGGTATGTTCGTCGGCGAGTTGCCGACAGGCTTTCAATTCAACCAGAAGGTTTGCATTGACCATCAGATCGGCAAAAAAATCACCGAGCAACGTGCCATCCTCATCATAAACATGGAGTGGATATTGTTGTTTTACATCCAAGCCAAGCCGGCGGAGGCGATGAGCGAGCGCATTCTCGTAAATCTTTTCCATGTGACCGTGCCGCAGAAAGCGATGAATCGCCGGACTGGTTTCACGGATTTGTCCGCAGAGAGAAACAATCTCTGGATCATGGTCCGTCTCGGCTTTTGCGATTTCTGTGCCTTTTGTGGCCATTATTCAGTGGAGGCGACGTTTTCCGGCTGGCCGCCGGCGCAGAGATAAAGCACGGCCATGCGCACGGCGATGCCGTTGGTCACCTGTTCGAGGATGACGCTGCGTTCCCCGTCGGCCAGCTCGCTGTCGATCTCCACCCCGCGGTTGATCGGGCCGGGATGCATGATGATGGCGCGGGGATGAAGCCAGGCGGCGCGGGTCTTGTTCAGCCCGAACATGCTGGTGTATTCGCCGAGCGAGGGGAAATGGCTGCTCGTCTGGCGTTCGTGCTGTATCCGTAAAAGCATTACAACTTCAGCGCCTTCGAGCGCGCTCTTGAGCTCATGCGAGACGGTGACGCCGTAATCGGCGAACCAGGAGGGGACGAGGGTAGCGGGGCCGCAGAGGGTGACGGCGGCGCCGAGCTTGGTCAGGGCGTGAAGGTTGGAGCGGGCGACGCGGCTGAAGAGGACGTCGCCGAGGATGACGACTTTTTTTCCGCGCAGGTTGCCGAGGTGCTCCTTCATGGTGAAGGTGTCGAGCAGGCCTTGCGTGGGATGCTCATGAGCGCCATCGCCGGCGTTGATGACGGGAATATTGAGCAGACGGGAAAGATAAAGCGGCGAACCGGAGGCGGCATGGCGGATG